>JABDKO010000029.1 GCA_013002165.1 Rhodothermales bacterium
GGTTGCAACTCGCCACAATCTGAAAGTTGTCGCCGGGATGCATCGATACATCGAATTGGGTCTGAACGTATCCGCTCGCGTCACTGCGAGCTGCCGTCTGATCGAGACCTGAATCGAAAAACATTCCTGTGTTGGGCACACCACGGTTGTCGTCACCTGCTGAGCCATTGCTATCGACAGGGGCAGAATCCGACGATGGATCGTCCGGATCAAATGATCTTAAGTAAAACCAAGTATTGGGTGCACCTGTCATCGCGGATATGGTAACGACACTGTTGTTGTCAACATCCTGTGGATTGGTTTTCCCGGGGAAAAAACCTAGCCCGCCGCCGATGGGATTGTTGAAAAATCCGGATGGATGGCTGAGCTCGATACCCGACACGCTGACGGGACACTGCTCCGAACAATTGGGGAGCACGCGGTAGCGAATGTCGCCATACGCAGTCAAGCAATTCTGGAGCCTGGGATGTGGCTCGGCAAGGCATGTCAGGGCATAGCTTTCACCCACCTCCAACCCTTTCACGATGAATGATGTGTACCCACCCCCGTCGTCCCGAATGATCATATTATCCTCGAGTTGATTCGTGAACGGGCCTTGCGCATCAAAACCGAGGCCGACAATCCCTGCGGCAGGTCTGGCATCGGGACAGAACCCGTCGGTTGCCGTGCTAGTAGTCTCACAATGAACAAGAGGAAGAATCGTTCCGGGCTCCAAGTCACCCACACCGGGCGGAATCTCAGCGCCTTGCACGATCGAGGAACCCTTGCACATCCAGCAGTCGTTGAACGCCGAACATCCCGACTGCGCATAGCTGACGACCGAGAACAGAAGCGATGAGCACGTTAGTAAGGAAATGCCGAAGAATTTCATGTTCTGCTCCCGCTTTATCTTTGATAGCTGCACACCCGGGCTGCTATTGCCTCCATTCAGCAGGTGAAGAAATTTAAAATGCCAGACGATAGACTAGTTGCTGGTGCTGTACATTTATCTACAGCACTGGCGAAATGACATTACTACAGATCTGCAGTCGCGAGTTTGATGTGTGTCAAGCGTATTATGCTGGGTAATAAGTTTGCCAAAGTCCATAGCGAACGAGTGTGGCAGAACACGAGGAACGCTTGTCAGTTCACTGCGGTCGAGATGAAATCCGCCTTAGAAAAAGCCAGCAATATCATCCAAAAGCAACGGGAAAACAAACCCGCCTTAATATTTTCAGAATCGGTTGATAAGCTAAGGAACATCTGTTTGATTCGCAGTAGTATGCTAGTATTGGCGCCTGTCACCTGCGTGCTGTCCGAACCACCTTTTGCCCAGCTGGGCCTCGCCGACCGGATCGAAGCCGGAACGAGTCAACCTCATATGGTCACTCAATTCAGCGATTTCGAAGAACCAAGCGTCGCCTGAAAGGTAACGTCTAATACAGCCAGCAGTATCTGACAGGCAACCTGCTCCTGAAAACTGGTCGCACACAAATCCTTAACGTCCACTTTCGATCCTGTTTCAACAGAAACAGGTAACGACCTAGCGACTCTCGGCGTTGAATAATCCCAGATTTCTGCGTCGATTCGGGGCTGGGTACTTCTGATCAGACTCCCGCTGATTCTCAGTGCCCAGGCTGACCTGAACACGCTCATAGATCTCGTCTCGATGGACTGTCACATCGTCTGGGGCGCTAATGCCGATACGAACTTTATTACCCTTGATATCAAGGATGGTGACAGTGATTTCGCCACCGATCTGGATGGACTCATCGATACGTCGAGATAGAATAAGCATTAGCTTGACTCCTTTCAATTGCAATGGTCGGCCCTTCAATGGACGGATGGACGAGGAAGTTACAGCATTCGCATAAACTGTAATGTGAGACGTTTGGGAAATCTGGGAATCGCTGGTGGCTATTTGGCAGGCAATTTTCCTTCGGGTTGTGGCATTGCACTCTTCGATCCTTTCGGCCCATTTGCCACCAACACAATGTGCCTGCTTTCCGATGGCAGCAGTGTGCCCCAAACGTCTTTCGGCTGTGCTCGTGGCGGAAGTGGGCACCTTCGTAGAGAGACCATTGACTCAGTGAACGCTGTTGTCACAAGTTAGACAGGATCAGCCAGTTTTGGATTGAGGCTATCCGGATTGCGCCTTTCTAGCTTTCATCCACGCAATACCCTTTATGCAAAGCACTACCAGCAGGGTCACCGACGCAACAGTGGTCGAGATCGACTTTGCCAATGTCCAATGGCTGGCGGTGGAG
Organism: Rhodothermales bacterium; assembly: GCA_013002165.1. Classification (GTDB taxonomy): domain Bacteria; phylum Bacteroidota; class Rhodothermia; order Rhodothermales; family JABDKH01; genus JABDKO01. Next base: position 2,247 of record JABDKO010000029.1, read on the forward strand.
ACCATGGCTTCGGTGAGCGCATCGGGCTCAACCCGTAGCATGACAGCCACGGCGCTATTCTCGAGGTGGTCGAAGACCCCAGCCGAAATCGCTAGCGCCGCCAGTGCCCAACCCCAGTATCGTGGCACCAAATAGGCTAAGGGGATTGCGATCGAAATCGCGAACAACGTGGGATAAAAAAAGTCCAAACGCTGTTGAGTGTTGAGATAGAAGTCGCGACCCGCGTCAGTAATTACGGTAAGAAACACCTGAGCGTCCTCAAAGGAATAGCCGCCCGGGCGCATATCAAAAGGTTTACCGCCACCAGCCATTTCACTGACCAATGGAAGAGACCACAGAACCATAATCAGGTAGTTGTTACCGTCGCGGCTACCACTACCCAGTAAAATTTCCAACTTTTGCTCATAGTCTAGCGCCTTAAGCCTACAGC
>JABDKO010000033.1 GCA_013002165.1 Rhodothermales bacterium
CTCCCTCAGGGCAGGCGCCAGCCGAGGGATCTCCCTATCTCCCTATCTCCCATCTCCCTATCTCCCTATCTCCCTGATTCCCTAACCCAAGCCTCCCCGTCATCCCGAGCCCTTCGACTCGTTTCACTCCCTCAGGGCAGGCGCCAGCCGAGGAATCTCTCCTATCTCCTATCTCCTATCTCCTATCTCCCTATCTCTTATCTCGTCTTTTCTATCTCGTCTTTCCTTACTCCGCCGTCCTCCAGTGCCGCCCCTCCAGGTCATGCGCCTTCGTTGCACCGCTGACGATGTGCTCCACAATCTGTGCTGCATGAAAGCGCCCGTTTTCGATGAACCACTTGCTGGTCTTTAGTCCACCGCAGACGGTGCCCGCCAGATAAACACCCGGCCTGTTCGTTTCAAAACTATTGGCGTCGTGAATCGGGGTGCGATGTTCATCATCTCCTGTATCAATTCCAAACGTCTCGAGCAGCGCGTAGTCAGGGCGATAGCCGGTCATTGCCAGCACCCAGTCGGTGTCAATCTGGTGATGTCCCTCCGGCGTTGATATTGCAACGGATGACTCACCGATCGCGCTGATTGTAGCATTGAAGAATGCCGCAATGCTGCCCTCTGCAATCCGATTAATGAGATCGGGTTTGATCCAGTACTTGACGCTATCCGTTATCTCCGGTCCACGAATTACCATTGTCACGTTCGCGCCGTGGCGGTAGCAATCCAGTGCAGCTTTAGCCGCTGAGTTCTTGCCTCCGATGATCGTCACATTCTGGCGTGAAAACGGATACGGTTCTTTGTAGTAGTGGATGACATGCGGGAGGTCCTCGCCGGGTATAGCGAGCTTGTTCGGAATATCGAAAAACCCGACCGCGACAATCACATTTCTGCAATCGATGGTGCCGGATTCTGTGGTCACTCTGAATGCATCACGCTCTCCATCAATTCGAACAACGGGAGAGTAGAGGCGAATGTCGAGCTGTTCCGCCTCAGCCACACGACGGTAGTATTCGATTCCTTCCTCGCGTGTAGGTTTGTAGCCGAGGGTAGGGAAGGGGTGTCCACCGATTTCCATCAGTGATGGCGTAGAAAAAAACTCCATCCGGGATGGATATCCCACGAGCGAGTTGACAAGGGATCCTTTCTCGACGACAACAACATCAAGTCCAGCCTGCCTTGCCTCGATTGCGCAGGCGAGACCTACTGGGCCTGCTCCAACGACAACTACATCGATCATAAATGAGATGCTTGGTGAAAACCACCTAAACCCTGACAGAAGTGGCGAAGTTTCTTATTTCCCCGGCAGCCAAATTTCTGCTATCTGCCAGAAGTGTCCAGCCTGTCGGGACTGGCGCTATTCGATCAATCCGCCTTTCTCCCGGGTTATTGTGCCTGGCTGCGCCGCATAACGGGCGTTCACAAACGGACAAAAACCGTCCACAAACGCGTCACTGGCACTTTCTGGAAAAATTGTATGCGCAATACCATAACATATTGTAATTGTTAAGCGTATATTAATTCTGTACGACCAATCGTGTTGTGACCCGGTTACGCCTTGCCCGGGTGTTCGTTTGCGTCTAAGTGTCCAAAAATTAAGCCGGACAGTAACGCCAATGGTTACCGTCCCTGAATGGATGGAATTACTCGACAAGATAATTTCGCTACGTAATAGCGGTGCAGAGTTCGACCGCCTGCACAAAGAACTGTCCAAGGAGGCAGCAAGAGTGGACTTCACGTTCCTCACGCTTGTCATGTCCGGAGAGTTCGAGAGCGCCCGAAAGTACCTCCAGTCTATCGGCTGGGAGCAAGCGGACGTACAGTAGTAGAGCGTGTCAAAAACCGCCGTGCCGGTATCTTTGCTAGTTGCTAGTTGCTAGTTGTTGGTTGTTGGTTGCTAGTTGCTAGTTGCTAGTTGTTGGTTGCTAGTTGCTGGTTCTATCTCCTATCGTCCCTCATCCCGAAATCCGAGGCACCCCGCCATCCTGAGCGCGGCGAAGGTTCTAGATGTTTCGCTTTCGTTCAACATGACGGGGATGAACATGCTCAACATGACGGGGATGAACACGCTCAACATGACGGGGATGAAGCGCACCGGCCAGACGAAGTCCCAAAGTCTCCCTATCTCCCTATC
>JABDKO010000045.1 GCA_013002165.1 Rhodothermales bacterium
TGACAGGGACTGTCCCACAGGGACTGTCCCCTTTTTCCCCGAAGTTACTAGGGACAGTCCCTACGGGACAGTCCCGTTCCTCCCAAGTCGCCCGGGACTGTCCCAAAGGGACTGTCCCTTTACCCCGAAGTTGCCAGGGACAGTCCCTAGGGGACAGTCCCGTTCCTCCCAAGTCGCCCGGGACTGTCCCAAAGGGACTGTCCCTTTACTCCAAAGTTTCCAGGGACAGTCCCTACGGGACAGTCCCGTTCCTCCCAATTCGCCCGGGACTGTCCCACGGTCGCCCCTTTATCATCCGGCAGTAAATCGCTCGCACACAAGAAAAGTCTCTTTGATAAAAGCACCACTGACCCGGTGTACTATCCTGTGATGACCACGCGAAGCCCCTGTCTATCGAAATCCGGTCTGATTTCTGCGTGGCAGTGCCCGAAGAAACTGCACCTTGAGAAGCATCATCCTGAACTGGGGGATATAACGCCCACAATGGAGTCGATGTTTGCGACAGGCCACCAGGTAGGTGCTATTGCACAACAGTTGTATGGCTCGACTGATTCGGTAGAAGTTCCATTCAATCGAAACTCCGGGATCATGATCCAGGAGACGCGGGCGCTACTTGAGACACATCCGCGCTTTCCTGTCTTCGAGGCGACATTCCGGCACGAGAATGTGCTCGTGCGGGCCGACGTGCTCATTCCGTCAGGTGATAGCTGGCAGGTTATTGAAGTCAAGTCATCGACCTCAGTAAAGGACATTCATGTACTCGACTGCGCGATTCAGGCCTGGGTCATGGAGCAATCGGGGCTTTCCATCAAATCGATTTCGCTTGCCTACATCAATAATCAGTTCGTCTATCAGGGCGACGGCAACTTTGCCGGGCTGTTTATCGAAGATGACCTGACAGACAGGGTAGGGAACCTGAACCAGGAAGTCGCAGACCTGGTCGTCGCGGCACGAAATGCCGTCATCGGCCCGATGCCAGATACCAGGGTTGGGCCACAGTGCACCAAGCCGTATGAGTGTCAATTTCAAACTCACTGCTGGCCACATGATACGGAGTATCCGATCGCGGGACTTGGCGGTAGTAAAGCGAAACTTGCGGAATATGTGGCTCTCGGCCATCGTGATATTCGTGACGTGAGTAGCGACAGTATTACAGCGGAAACGCAGCAACGCATTCATCGGATCACTGCCGCCGGAACGCCCGAAATTCTTGCCGGTGGCTGTCATATTCTGAGTTCGCTCGACTTCCCGCGCTATTACCTGGACTTTGAAACGATCGCACCTGCCGTGCCGATCTGGCCCGGCACGCGACCATACGCGACGCTGCCGGTGCAGTGGTCGTGCCATATCGATGACGGAACCGAAGAAGGCGGTCTCCGGAACCTGAAGCACAAGGAGTTCCTGGATCTGTCGGGGAAACCGCCGATGCGTGGCCTGGCGGATAAATTGATTGAATGTCTTGGCGATTCGGGTCCAGTTCTGATGTATACCAGCTACGAAGAACGCGTAATCCGGAGTTTGATCGAACTTTTCCCGGACCTCGCTGATCCGCTGCAACAGATCATTGATCGTTTATTTGACCTTCATCCGGTCGTGAAGGAGAACTACTACCACCCGCAGATGCTTGGTTCGTGGTCGATAAAGGCAGTGCTGCCGTGTATTGCGCCACACATGAGTTATGCGGACCTGGAGGGTATTAACGAGGGTACTGGTGCTGCGGACGGATTCGTAGAGGCAATCGCGGCTGAGACCAGCCGGGAGAGGAAATTGGAGCTCGAGGATCAACTACTGCGCTATTGCCGTTTCGATACTGAAGCTATGGTGGAAATCGTGCGTTTCTTCACTAAGAATTAGGAAGTCAAAACCTTGCGATAATATTAGTTCGAATAACAAGAATTGGGACATTTTTGATTTAGCGTATTAATACATTAAATCAAGAATGTCCCAATTTTAAATTAGTGTTACAGGGGGTATCGATGGCACTGCGCCATCTTGCTCACGCATCGCGTTTGAATACCAACTGACCGTCGCCCGCTGTAATTTATCAAGTTGCTCAAGAATCGCGTCTGTCGGC
>JABDKO010000051.1 GCA_013002165.1 Rhodothermales bacterium
GATCATTTTCTCTGTAGGCTGCGGACTCATTAAATGACGTCTGGGCAATTGCATATATGTTGTGGCGAGGATGTACGTCTACGCCGAAGCGAGCAGCGGCAAGGTATGCATCAGCTATGGCCGGAACGCCTTCTGCTTTTCCCGGCCCAACAGTCAATTGCTCGCGGCTCTGATATTGCACTTCACTTGCCACGTCATACCGGCCGAATTCATAATCTACCTGCACCGCAAGGCGTTCCCTTCGGTCGATGTTCTCTGTTTCGACCGAAGATGCCGCTGCAGATACGGCAAACGATCCATCATCGTCCCATCTGAAATTAGCACCCGTGGCGGTGACGTCATTCTGTGCATCGAGTCTGGCTGTAGAGTATCCCGACTCCAGATTCCGCCACCACACTCCTCCGACTGCAGAGACGCCCGTGAAATCTCGAAAATTAATCTGCCCTTCGATTGCGACAGCTGAGCCCGATCGCAGGTTTGATGTTGCCAGCGTGTCAAACGTGAGCCCGCCGTTCAATGATCGGGTGGAGTTTGCCGACTGGGTTGCTTCCGTTTCTGCATACTCAAAGGAGATATAGCTCCCGGGGGCTGCCATTATCGTCAGGTCAGTCGCCGCGAGTGTGTAGTCAATCCCATCACGATACTCTTTGACCGCGGTCACTCCGGCTCCGAGCTGATCCACCGGCCAGGCTCTGGCACGAACACCGGCAGTCATGTCGTGACTGGAAATGCCAACAGGAAAATACTCGTAGTCGACAAGGATAAAGACGGGATCTCCATCGAGGGGCTCGTCATTGACGAGAGATGGTTCGATACGGCCAACTACCTGATGAAGGGGCCTCTGAAGAATTATACGACCGTGTATTTCGTCGACTTCGTAATCCTGATCAACCTTCAGTGCGATGTTCTGGACAATTCTGTCAGTGTCTCTGTCACGTACTTCAATACGGATTTTTGTTGTCCCGACGACAATGTTTGTTCTCTCAAGATAGTAGACGCTCCCACCGGTAGCACGAAGGCTTTCATGTCCAAGAGCAGTTTCCGGATTCGACACAAACCCGGAAACGAGATAGCGATTCTCATTGAAGCGGGTCAGATTGCGCGACTGGTACTTGCCCCTTCCTCCAAACAAACTTCGATTGTATTGAGCAAGTTCGGTACCTGTAAAGCCAACGTTGTAGTTACCGAGTACAGCATCGACCTGGTTGCAACGAACGCTGGCGTACACCGGGCTCAACGTCGGAGCAGATTCGACAGTCGTGCTTCCATCTCCATAACCTGTGTAATACCTGTCTGGATCGAGATTTCTGAAGATCGATTGAGGATTGTCGCGACTTCGAAGGGTGAAAAGATCGTTCAGGTCTGCATCCGTAAGATCGAGGCGGCCGGTGACTCTACAACTACAGGCCACTTTTCCTTGCATGAAACCCTGGACACGAGAATCAGAGCTCGACCCTGTCTCGAAATCGGCACTGAGCACGCCGAAAACATAGTCGTCACAATCTCGCGAAGTAACACTTTCAGTCGGCAGCTCGGTCAATGAGTCCGGTTGACCAAATACAGTATACATGGCATCCAGGTGGAGGTCGACTCTATTTGTGAGTCCGATGTCCGTGGTGTCAACTATACTAAAATCTATATCGTTTCTGCTTAGGGCACCGGGAGCATGGTCACGCAATCGGTTGTAGACATTTTCCATCGCCATCAGGGCCCGGAGCGAGTCATTTTCGAGGACATCGATCTTCTCCTTCAGCACGCCACTTACAGTTACGGTTACCCGCCGGTTGACTCGCTTGCAATCAGCGAACGAGTATCCGTTATCGGGCTGATCCCAGTCACACTTGCGATAGGCCAGGCTATCGCCCCTGCTCTCGGCGATAATATTCCGGGGGCGTACTGCATTCAAACCGCTAGAGCGTATTGACGACTCCAACGCATCCAGTACCGTTGTCGCACGCACCATCCCGAGTTCGACATTATTCGTGATCAGGTTTCCATCTATTGTTGTCCCCGGAAGCACGCGATCGCGATCGGCGTGTCCTGCAGCGCGGATGGATACGATGTCGCCCCAGAGAGAAGGTATGCTGTTTATTGTGCTGTCAGCCGCCCGGTCAAGCCTGGCTTTACCACTTTCGAACTCAACTACAATCTCGTACGATTTGGTGTCAAGGGTGTCAAACAAACTGTTGCGGGGTTTGACGTATGACGTGATCGCAACATCAACGGTTGGTTCGTACAAGAGAGTGTTCCGTAATCTCATCCCAAGGCTGTCGACCAACGCAGCATCTCGATCGATCAAGTCTGCTTCGGTACCCTGATAGGACAACTCCCTGCTGAACCCGAACTGGAACGGAACGTCACGTCCCCGCGGAGACTCGCCAGGTTCAACAGCTAACCGATTCATCACTCTCGTGGCGGGAGCGATGAACTCGAGTACAAACGTCGACGAATGCCCGGCGTCTGTATGAACTCGTCTGACAGGTACGACGATTCCCGCATTCGTTACATACGTGTCTTGCGCTTCTCCGATGTCACCGACGATGCGAATACGGTTACCTTCAACCTCGATTTCCTGACGAATCAGACTATTATTACCGTACACTACCCGCCGATAGAATTCCCCGGGTGCTTCACGCAAGTCGGGTGAGCGTGACGACAGCCTGAAGCCCTGCAGCACTGTTTCGTCTGTGCTACCAGCTTGATCCGAGGCGAACAGCTTGTAGCCGAATGAACGCCGGCCTGAGTCGCGCTGGCGCAACGAATCGGGAATATGCCAGTGTATCTGGCCAGCAAACTCATCACGGGATACGGCTACCGTATCAATCGCAACGGAACGACTTGAGTCTGCGCTATCGTAGATAACCAGATCAAAGTGGTCTATCAATCCGACGTAGTTGGAGTAGATATAAAATGTAGCCGTGTCTGTCTCGGACGCAAGCCGCGGTGGCGTTCCAACATTAAGCACCGGTTTCGCAGGAACAGGGTCATCAATTAGCCACAGCCGAGCCTGATCGGGCCTGCAGGCGATGAGGCGTGCGATTTCAGGGCCCGCGTCCGCCGAACAATCAGGACCTCGATTCTGATCAGCCTGGCCGGGTAGCGGCTGTGCAAGATATCTCAGCTGTGGATATCCGTCCCGTAATTGCAGCCAGGCTTCGTCCAGCCTGCGGTTTGCATCGTCAAGATCAGACTGGCTCTGATCGGGTTCCGCGACTCGATCAAAAGCGACGTGCAGGACCTCTGAGACTGCACGAGCCCGCGTGTCGAGCAATGTCGATTCTGTCGAATAAATACTGGCAGTTGGTACATGAACCAGCAATGCGAGAATCGGGCTGACGTCTATACTATTGACTGCAACATCGCCTACTGAAGAGGCGCCAAGCAGGCTCAATGCGTCTGCGACGATCAATGAATCATCTCCCACTTTTATCGAGCTTGACCAGGTCTCGAAGAATATCGATGCGTTACTCTCGACACTAACCGTTGTGCCATCCACCTCTGCCTCGATATGCACGTTGAAAGGCACAGGGATGTACGATGGTCGAGGGTTCACCGATGACGCCTGAAACAGAAGCTGCAGTGGATAGGAAGCCCGAAGCTGATCCCTCAACGAATCCGCCAGGGTCGACGCGTAAAAGTCAGCTTGCAACAGTATGCTATCTGCCGGTACCTGAACGAAGTAGTCCCAGATGTTTTGTGTTTCAGGTCCTGCCAGTGGCGGGACATATATCCCGAAATCAATCTGGTGCAGCATGCCCTGCGTGATGCGCATAACACGTGGATGTGCGGTTGTGAACTCTGCTCCCACCGGTAACGATCGCCGGTTGACTTTCATGACGAGATTCCTGCCTCTGTTGAGGTCACCGCCATCGAGATCAGCGAGGTGGTATCGCCCATATTCGTCTGTCTCCGAAATCAGGCCCTCGGCGGTAAGAACCTGGGCACCGGGAATACCAATCTCTCCGTCGTCCTGGTAGCCGTTTCGATTTGCATCGAAGAATACCTTACCCAGAACTGTCGACCGCATGAATATCGGGTCGCCCCTGACTTCTACAGACGCATCAGCGACAATCCCCTCCCCGTCACCCTCCAGGCGGACCATGTTTACGTATGTACCCGGAGGGGCAGTCGAAGAAACTCGTACAACGTAACTCAGCTCAACAATTTCACCAGCCTCAAGGTCAATTGGTGCGAACATCATCTTGTCAGTCGCCTGGTAACTCCACTCGACAAGCAGATCGTCACTGGTGCCGGGGATTCTGTCATCACCAAATCGGTACAATTTCGCCGACCCCTTTACCGGGATCAACTCGGGCGGCGATTCATCAATCAGAACTACGCCGAGGGTGTCACTTTGCGGTCCATTTTCAACCCGAATCCGGAATACGATCTGCTCGCCCGGCTCCGATGTCTTCCGATCGACACGTTTGGATATTGAGAGTACGGACGGCTGTCTCGCTTCAATCGGAATCTCGACCGTATCGGAATCAGTACTGTCGCCAGTGCCTTCTTTGAAGTCATCGTCGTCATCATCCACGTCGTCGCCTGATACCGATGCAGTATTGGAAAGCACTTCTTGCTCGGGACGAGGAAATACATAAACGCCAACGAACGCCGTTAGCGTATCACCAGGATAAAGGGTTCCGCTTCCGGGTATGTCAAGCAAGTTGACGTTTTCTTTCCCCTCGTAATTGGTGTTTGGCAAGAAAGAATCGGGGCCGGTATTCGATACGAGAATTGGTTCTATGATGTCGTACGTTCCCGGCCGCAGTGTGCCGCCATCTACCAGCTCATATCCGGAGAACAACGTGTCGTTCAGGATCACGTCATAGAGGGGCAGATCACCAGTGTTAACGACAACAATATCGAATTGCAGCTCTACCCTGCCGCTCGTGTCGTCGATTCGATGGGAGACTGATTTGCTTACCTCAATCTGCCGACCACCTGAAGCTGGTAACATTGATTCCACATCATCAGTAAAGTCCCTGACCCGTCCTTCAAGCTCTTCGCCGTAAAAAAACCCTCCAACTCCTGATGCCCGATTTGATACCATCGAGTCATCTGCATCTGGATTAAGTTTGACGACGAAATCAATTTCGAGTGATTGACCCGGAAACAGCGTCCCACCGGCAAGCTCGTCAAGGAGTCGCGTATTTGTAGACCCGTTGTAGTCGGCATTCGCAACGAAGCCGAACTGGCGGCCCGCGACGATCTCCGGTCCGCTCTGGATGGTATACGTTCCCGGCTGCGACAGATCGTCCGGTGAATAGACAGCAAATGATACTGTATCCGACACCTGAATACCGTTGAGAACACGAAGCCCGTCGTTTACAATTGTAATCCGGTAAGGAATCGAGTACAGCCCGTTGTCCGACGGTTGAATGGCGTCTGCTGATTTGACTATTGAAATTGATGGTTCGTTATCGATCTCGATTTCTGTCTCGTCTGAATCATCGCTGTCGCCCCCGCCATCATCACCTTTTCCTCTACCAGATACCGAGTTGACGAGCGTGGTTGACAGACTGTCTGTGGACAGCGGAAATACAAGGACGTCATATCTGACATGAATGGATTCACCCGGCATCAAACGGCCTGACGTTCCCCCGAGTAGCAGATTTGTGACATCCGCTCCGTTGTAGCCGGAATTAACCTGATAATTTGAACCGGAAGGGTCTTCAATAGAAGGTTGTGATACAAGCTTATACTGGCCGGGACTATCAACTCCTTCAGGCGCGAATGTGCCGAATCGGATCGTGTCTTCAAGGGCGAGTTCCAGAAGATCGGTCTCTCCGACATTTGCGAGACTGATCGCGTACGGTATTACGAATGTACCATCGCCGTTGGATGAAATATCCCCCACTGCCTTGCGAACATCCATCGCCGCAACGGGTGCCGACTCTGCTGCGAAAATGATGTTATCAATTGCATGTGATTCGGCATGCATGAACTCGATTGACGATACACCGGCAACCCCGCTCCCAACCTCGAGCACGTCTGTCAGAACCTGAACGACTCCATTGTCTGCTGCTCGGGGCGTGATAAATTCAGCAAGTACTTCGTCGTTCTCACCGAGCAGCCGGACGCCGGACGTTGTCGACTCGTTGTCAATTGATGTGTAACTATACATCGTGACCGGAACTGGAAACAGAATGCGGATTGATGAAGACCGGGACGCATCATCGGGGACCTCGATTCTGCCACCGCTGTTGTTTGCTTCTTCGAGTTCTCCGCAATTAGCGTGTACTATCAGCACATTCCCGAGTGGCACGCTGTTCTCGAATGCGCTTCCTCTGTTTCCACCGACGTCGGGACTTCCGTCAGCGTCAATGCCCGGTCCGCCAAAATCTTCATTGGGTGTCCCAAGATCAACATCCTCTTCGGACGGGTTGGAGCTGTCAAAAATTATTGCAGCATCCAGATTTGGACGACACTCATCGTTTGCACCGGAGATGGCCACAGGGTAGGCCGGGCCAGCTCCTGTTATTTCAGTGACAATTGAACCGACGGGAAAAGTCTCGAACGTCAGTGTATCTCGTTGAGATTGTTCATGCGGCCCACCAGTCAGGTAAAACGCGCTTTGTGCGAATGTCTCAGCACGGTTGGGAATAGCCTGACCGACGACACTCAATGGTATCGAGAAGCATAAGCAAAGTGCTATTAACAGCTGTCGTGGCACGAGAACGGGCGCGAGTTGCGGAACAGTAGAATGGTCGGTTATCGGATAGAGACAACCTGCGACGATCGACAGAAGCGATGGCAAGAGGCTTACAGAGCCTAGTATCCAGCATTATTGCCAAAATAGAACGTCGGTCCATAGTAGTATAACCACGAAATCTGACTTTGTGGGGGTTTACCCTGCATCATAGTCGGGCATCCATTCGCCCGGATTGGATTATACTATAATGTTGTTTTACAAGTGGTAGAAACAAGCGACCGTTTCTATCTGTATGGATGTAACGTCGCTAAATGATAGTCCACCTTTCGTCGATTTAAATTGTTTACTCCCGCCTATTTTTCTCCTGATGGCTAACCAACCATCTCCGCCAAGTTCGAAATACAAGATGGCACTGCTCGGACTCATCTGGGTATTGCTCGCAATGGCACCGGTGATTCCCGCGGTTGACTACTATGTAATGGACCTTCCCGATCGAGCGTATTCGGCGGACCATGAATTGATGAAGCCATCTGGACTAGTGGGCCATGGCCTGGGCATTCTAGGTAGTGCGATGATGATATTTGGCGTCGCCACGTATTCCTTGAGAAAAAGAAGCTCGTTCCTGGCTCGATTCGGAAAGCTTTCCTCGTGGCTAACGTTTCACATCTTCCTCTGCACGCTCGGTCCTTTCTACGTTACCCTGCATACCACTTTTCGGTTTGGTGGCATCGTTTCTATTTCATTCTGGAGCATGGTTGCGGTTGTCGTCAGCGGATTGTTCGGCAGGTACGTCTATGCACGTATCCCAAAAAGCCTGAATGGCGTTTTCAAAGACGCGACGAGTCTGCTTAGTCAGCAACAGGCACAGCTGGACAAGCTCCGAGAGGCATACGGCGATAGCGCTTTCTTGAGTGAACTGGAAGCAACACTCCTGATTCAGAATCGCGATGGACTCCAAATGTCCATTCCGGCTGCAGTTGCGGCATCAATCCGGACGCCCTTTGAGCGACGCGGTTATCGTAGTCGTGTTGAAGCGCGCACGCGGAAGCTTCCGACCGGAGCACCGATGCGCGACGCGTTGTTGGAGCAGTCAATCAGGTGCTGGAACCTGAACAGACAGTTGCTACTTCTAAAACCCTTCCAGAGAGCATTCGGTTACTGGCACGTTTTTCATTTGCCACTGGCCATAATCATGTTCCTGATCCTGTTTATTCATGTTGGAATAGCTATTGCTTTTGGCTACGGCTGGATTTTCTAGAAATGAAAATGAAAGAATCGACAATCATCCTGTCTCTCCTGTCTGTCCTACTCATTGTCGCGGCCGTGTCCTTCATTCGATCGGCTCCTGACAGTAAGGGTTCCGACGAGCTGACGGCACAACAATCTGCTAATCCATCTGAACCGTCACGTGATAACATCGGTCACACCTACATTGTCGAAGAGCAGCGGCTTAAAGCAGCCGTCGCAGCCGACCCTCAGGATTCGGTTGCGGTTAGACTTCTTGCCAATTTTTACCACGACGCTCATAAGCAGGGCGAAGCTGTTCCACTATATGAGCGGTATTTGGAGCTGAATCCTGTCGGCCGACAGCAGATGATGGATCTGGCGTCGTGCTATGGTGCACTTGAGGATCTCGAGTCTGCCCTGGAAGTCACAAAAAGGGTGCTGGCGAATTGGCCGCATGATTCTCAAGCCATGTACAACATGGGTGCTCTTTACGCAAATCAGGGCGACCGAGAAACAGCGGCGACGTGGTGGCACACCACGCTTGAGCAAGCGGCCGATACCAGCATTCAATCGTTGGCGCGCCAGTCGCTGGCGCGACTGGCGAATATGTAGCAGATAGATGCGACATTGGATAGTATATATCGCCATTCTGGGATACGCAGGTACCGCACATGCGCAGTTGATCTCACCCGGAAAATTGACCAAAAGCCATGCAAGCCTTGAGGGCGTTACGAACTGTACCTCTTGCCACGACCTGGGAACACGAGGAGTCTCTGCAAAGAAATGCCTGGACTGTCACACGCCGCTTAACACTCGAATCTTTTCCGGAATCGGATACCACTCTACTATCGTTTCACAGAACTGCGGAACGTGTCACAAGGAGCATTTCGGCACGGCCTTCGACGCTATCCGCTTTGACACGACGTCGTTCGTTCACGACGATGCGGGCTTCACTCTGTTGTCAAGCCACGCCGAAATTGGATGCCGGGATTGCCACACTCCAGACAATATTACTGACGAAGCGGTAATTCGCTTTAAGAGCAACGCCGGCCGGTTAGACCAAACATACCTGGGCCTCAACCCGATATGTGCAAGCTGTCATGCCGACTCAGATCCGCACCAGAGCCAATTTGCGGGACGTGATTGCGCTTCCTGTCACGATGAATCCAAATGGGATACGGCCCCCGAATTTAGTCATGATAGCGCCCGATTTCCGTTGTTGGGAAAGCATGTCGAAGTTGCCTGTGTTGAATGTCACACAACTGATAGAAACCTGGCTGGAGTTGACTTCACGCTGTTCAAGCCAATCGCTTCAGGCGAGTGTGGAGATTGCCACGCTGACCCGCATAGCAACTCCTTTGGCGCTAACTGTTCGACTTGTCACTCGGAGAACGGATTCAGATCCATAAAGCGACTTGCGTTTGAAAAAACGTTTGACCATTCTGCAACCAGCTTCGATCTGATTGGACAGCACGCTACTATAGCCTGTGGATCGTGTCACACCCGTGGGAATACAGAGTCGATTTCGATTCGCTTTGCATCAGGTGAGTCACGGAAGTCGTATCCGAAACCGATAGTCGACGACTGCGAGTCATGCCACGTGGACTATCATCGAAATGTGTTTGCAAATAGTCCGGGCGGCGCAGTGTGCAGCAACTGTCATACCGAGGACGGCTGGGCTCCGACTACATTTGACCTCGAACGGCACAACAGGCAGTCAGGCTTCCAATTGGTAGGCGCTCACGCTGCAACTCCGTGCACATTCTGCCACGAGAGTGCTGGTTTTGCTCACTCCGGCGGTCCATTTACGTTTGAACAGACGGATTGCTTGACCTGTCACGAAAATGACAATGTACACGGATCAGGATTGCTGGAAATCGCCAATTGCGAGACTTGCCACACGGAAGACAGCTGGACTGAATCGATACAGTTTGATCATTCTGTTACAGAGTTTGCATTACAGGGGCAGCATCTCAGTGTTTCTTGTGCAGATTGTCATGTTTCTTCAGCAGATACGGATAAATCTCTTATAATCTTTGACGCCATATCCGATTCATGTATTAACTGCCATGAGTCAGATGACCCCCACCAAGGTCAGTTTCTGGAAGCATCATGCGGTGATTGTCATGATGCTTCGTCGTTCTTTGTCCAGAACTTTGATCATGATAACACCAGTTTCCCGCTTACCAGTGCCCACACAGAAGTAGCATGCCAATCCTGTCACCTGGAGGAGGAGTCTCTCCTGGGATTCTTTACTCGATTCAAACCGTTGAGCTCGCGTTGCGAAGACTGTCACCGATAGCCTTGTTCGTTGCTGCGATTCTTTTTCCATCTGCAGCTATCGCACAACAGAGGGGGACAGCAAGTCCGCATGGCGAAATCTCTGCATCTGTCGCCTGTCTGGACTGCCATACCGACAAGGCCTGGAAGCCGTTGAAAAAAAGTATCCAGTTCAATCATACAAACGAGACAGGGTTCGCCCTTCTTGGCAGCCACCTGCAAGTCGCGTGTACCGCATGCCACACATCTCTAGTGTTTGATGCTATTGCTTCGACCAGCAATGCTGATTGCGCTGACTGTCACAACGACGTGCACGCAGGCGAACTGTCCAGTACCTGCGCCAGTTGCCACAATGAGATATCATTCCTCGATATTGACGCCCAGGCTATACATGACGCAACCATCTTCCCTCTCGTGGGCGCGCACGCACAAATTACTTGCGACGGTTGTCACCGAAGTAACACGCAGACATTTCAGACTGGTGCCGATACGTCATGCGAAAGCTGCCACCTTGAAGACTTCAACTCTGCTGTAACGATCGACCATGTTGACGCCGGATTCCCGATGCAATGTGAAGACTGCCACAATCAGTTTGTCTGGAACGGGGTTGTGTTCGACCATGTGCAGACGTCAGGTGGCTTCGATCTTGTTGGCGCCCATGAGGGTCTGGCCTGTTCATCATGTCATACCCCTTCTTCCCCATCATCTATTTTTGGTAGTGTCGCGCAGAATGAGTGCATAGCATGTCACGAGTCAGACTTTGAGGACGAACACGGAGGCAATTTCCCAACAACGTGCCTGGATTGTCACTCAATAGATTCCTGGGATGATGCGGATTTTGAGCACGGCTCCGTTGCCAATGGTTTTGAACTTCTAGGTGCTCATGAACCACTCTCATGTGAGAGTTGTCATACGACTCCCGGGTTTGATCTTCTTTTCCAGGTGACTGATCAAGATGATTGTGTAGCATGTCATCAGTCAGACTACGATTCTGAACACGCAGGATCCGGATTCCCGACAACGTGTGAAACCTGCCACAATAACACACTATGGGACGATGCGGAGTTTGACCATATGACTGCCTCGAATGGCTTCGAGTTACTCGGCGCACATGCACCTCTATCCTGTGAGAACTGCCATATCCAACCAGGCCTTGAACCGATATTCGCTGCAGCGGATCAAAACGACTGCATTGCCTGCCACCAGTCAGATTACGATTCCGAGCACGCAGGATCTGGATTTCCGACAACCTGCAACGATTGTCACAACAACCAGAATTGGGACGATGCAGAGTTCGATCACGTTACTGCTTCTGCCGGATTTGATCTTGTTGGTGCACACGAACCGCTGGCATGCGAAAGCTGCCATCAGATGCCCGGCCTCGAACTGCTCTTTACTCCCGCTGACCAGAACGACTGCGTCGCATGTCACCAGGCCGATTATGACAATGAACACGGAGGTTCGGGATTCTCAACTACATGCACGAATTGCCACGGAACAGATAGCTGGGATGACGCAGATTTTGATCATACCAGCGCATCCGCGGGCTTTGAACTCCTTGGCGCGCATGAACCACTCTCTTGCGAGAATTGTCATAACCTGCCGGGACTTGAACTTCTTTTCTCCCCGGCCAATCAGAACGACTGTATCGCTTGCCATCAGGCAGACTACGATAGCGAGCATGGTGGGTCGGGATTCCCTACGACTTGTGCGACATGTCACTCAGACGACACGTGGGACGGGGCGGCGTTGGATCACGACGGGGCATTTTTTCCTATTTACTCGGGAAAACACAGGGAGGAATGGACGGAGTGCCAGGATTGTCATCCGGAACCCAGTGCCTTCCAGGTCTTCACATGCATGACCTGCCACGAGCACCGGCAAAGTGAAATGGACGACAAGCACAGTGAGGTAAACGGCTATTCATACCTGAGCACTCTATGCCTGTCATGTCACCCGGATGGAAATAATTAGAAGATGAGGTATCGTCTTCTCATATCACTTGCCCTCTGCCTCGGTACACAGAATATCCTCGCTCAGGAAACAACCGTAAATGCGACTGTTGTCTACGTAGCAGGACCGAATTTCTACTTAAGCGCTGGTCGTGCAGCAGGTATTGCGCCGGGCGATACGCTTCGGGTCGAACGCAGCGGTGAATCCCTTGGCTCCTGGGTTGTAATTAGTTCGTCCTCTCGTAGATCAGTTGTCAAATCGGCAGCTGGATACGAGTTACAGGTAGGCTCTGAAGTCCAGCTAATTTTGCCACAGCCTGCAATCCCAATTGATCGGGGAATTGACGCTATTGTGGACGCCGCGGAAGAAAGAGAGCAGGTCTCCATAATGAAATCGAATACGCAGCCGGTTAGTCGCCAAGTTGAACGACCGAAAGCTTCTCTTATGGGTCGAGTATCTCTTAATATCGGTGGCAACAGAAGCACGACAACGTCACTTATCGATGCAAGTGCATCCCGCCAACGCATCACAGCCATTCCGTCGATTTCAGTGCTGCTTCGAGGACGCGATTTGCCGGGCGGTGTCACTTTCCGAATAAATACCCGCGCATATTACAGATATACTGATCAAAATACATTTGCCAATCCTGCAAGCATCCGCCTGTACGATGCGCGTGTAGAGAGACAATTTTCGAGTAGCGGACTCGTGGTCAGTGTTGGAAGATTCAACAGCCAGCACGAAAGATTCAGTGGATACTGGGATGGGTTTATGGTCCGGGCTGGCCGACGACGAACTGGTGTTGGAATAGCTACGGGTTTCCAGCCTTCGCGACTCAATGAGGGATTCACCGCGGACCTGCCCAAGTATTCAGCCTTCGTTAACGTAGGATTTACAGAAAACAGAATTCGCTACGACGGCAGTCTCTCATTCACTGATATCGTCGGACAGTCGGGCTATTACCGTCATATGATTGCGGGTGCGGAGCATAAAATCCGATTGGGCAGATCACGAATCAGTAACGAGCTACAAATAAACCGAGACCCGATCGATGGCGCATGGAAGTTTATTCGAGTCCGTGGATCTGCAAACCTCTTTTTCAATGATCACTTCTCTGCTTCTGTTGGCCACGACCGATATCGATCTTTCTCTGTCTGGAGTTCGTCAGTGATTCCAGCTGATATGCGCATTCGCTCGACGGTTGGACTCAGCGTGAGAGGCGCTAGACAATTTGTAAGTCTTTCTACCACCAGGAGTCAGTATGGCAATCAGGAGCCATTTCTGTCTGTCGCGGCGTCAGGTCGCTTGCGCAGGTTACCTGGAAATTTGGATATCGGATCGTATGCCAGTTACTGGCAGCAGACTAATTTCAGCGGAATGTCCGTCTCAACAGATGTTGGCACTACTGTCAAATCTGTAAATCTTCGACTTCGATACAGGTTCAGTCACAGCGGTCTCAACGGAATTGGTACGAACTCGCATACTGTGACCAATTCTCTCATCTACCGGCAATCTCGCCGGCTTTCGTTCACTATTCAAGCAACTATCCTCACCGGTAGTGTGATGACAAACTATTCGCTCTTCTCCGGTCTTTCGGTCAGTTTCTAATGAGTACTGATTTAGCAATCGCGATTCTTGGCCTGCTACTTGCATCAGTGGCAATCGCCCCGTTTGTAGTGCGAATGCGAAGAATGGAAAAACGTACGCTGGAAGCGGACCGACGGGCGCATGACTACGGCCTGAAAGAGCCGGCGACACTGCATCCCGTAATTAATCCGGAAGTCTGCATTGGCACAGGAAATTGTATCAAGGATGTATGCCCCGAAAACGTACTCGGTATTCGAGATGGCCAGGCCTACGTTATTACACCGGCAAGCTGCATAGGCCACGGCCTATGCGAACGAGCTTGTCCGGTCGAGGCTATCTCACTCGTCTTCGGTACGGAAAAGCGTGGAGTAGACATCCCACGAATCGATCAGAATTTCGAGACTAATGTCCCCGGAATTTTTATTATCGGCGAGCTGGGTGGTATGGGACTCATTGGCAATGCATTCGAGCAGGGCCGTCAGTGCGTTGATGGGATTTCCAAAACGCTCACATCGCGCAGAGATATCCTGGACGCGGTCGTTGTTGGATGCGGGCCAGCCGGTCTTTCAGCATCTATAACGGCTACACACAACAAACTAAATTTTGCGACCATCGAGAAAGAGGATATTGGTGGGACCGTGCGCTACTTCCCGAGGAAAAAACTTGTGATGACCAAGCCGCTTAAAATACCAGGCTACGGAAAAGTAAATCACAAGACTATCGTTAAGGAAGATCTTGAAAGTCTCTGGGAAGATATTGTACATCGGGTAGGCCTGGAGGTCGCGACACAAGAAACGGTCATTTCGATAACTCGAAGCGAGAATGGACATTTCTTAGTCCAGAGTGACCAGAAACGGTACATAACACAGACGGTCATTCTCGCTATCGGCAGACGCGGGGTACCAAGAAAACTCGAAGTGCCCGGGGAAGATGACTCGAAGGTTGCGTACTCGCTACGGGAGCCCGAAGCCTTTCAGGACAGTGACATTCTTGTTGTTGGCGGTGGTGACTCTGCCGTGGAGGCAGCTCTCGCGTTATCGCAGCAAAACGGAAATCGCGTCACGGTGAGTTACCGTCGTGACGCATTCTCGCGCATCAAACCGATGAATCGCGAAAGGATCAACAAGGCAATTGAAGACCGGCATATTCATGTGCGCTGGGGAACGACCGTCGAGCGAATCGACCGGGATGCTGTACACATTCGCCAGACCGATTCAGTGGTAACACCAATCAAGAATGACAACGTTTTCGTATTCATCGGCGGTGTTTTACCAACGAAATTTCTCAGCGACTGTGGTATTGCTATTGATACGAAATTTGGAACTGCGTAGTCTTTACCCGTCGACGCTGCTTGAGTAGCGATACCAATTCGGTATCATCGAAGTCGCGAGGCTAAAAGTAACGTTACCTGGCTGATGGCCAGAACTCGTGAAGCTCGACGAGCTTGTATCATTGTCGACAGAAGGTGCAAGAGTTTGTACCAGCGAATCACCCGATGCTCTCACCGCTCTAACATCAGCAATCAATCTGTAGCCTCTCTTCCGGATAGTCTCGATAATCCTCTGTCCATCACATCCCGACTCAAAGGCAGATCGTAACTGCGAGATGCACCGGTTCAATGAATCTGACAGAACGATTGTATCAGACCAGATCTCGCTCATGAGCTCCTGTCGAGATACAACGCTCCCTGCGCGCTCGGCTAAATAGACAAGGACATCAACAATTTTTGGCTCAAGGTGTACCGTCTCCGAACCGCACGTGGCGCGGTTTAACTCGGGATAAACAACCCAATCGTTAAGAAAGAATGGTTCATGTCGCATCGTCCCGTACTATTTTTTCGTTCGCTGTGACCTGATATGGGATTAATAGTACCTTTTGCTGCCGCCAAAGTCGGGCTTTCCCGATGATTGGTGTGTTTTTCTGATGAGTGGTTGGTAGCGAAGGATCGGCGGTTGATCGGATAACAATCAGTAACGTATGAAGGAACGTTTTATATACTACGTGACAACCAGACGAAACAGCTGCAGACAAGAATGACTACCAAATTCGGATATAAATCGTTTCTGGTTTCGCTGCTGGTAGTTGTATTTCTGGGTGCCGTTGGCGGGATGAGCGTGTACTGGATCACTACAGATTCGGCATTTCGCTCGTTGTCCGCTGCCTCGGGCGGTGCCGGCGTGGGTGTCCTTTATGCATTGATCATGGGTGGCTGCCTGTTCTTTACCGGCAAATCACTGTTTCGATATGTACCACTGCAATCCCGCCGGTCAGTGGCTATCCACGTCATAGTTCAATCGGTAATAACGCTTGGCTCTTTTTTTCTCGCGACGTGGATACTGAAGGGAGCCCTTGGCGACAAATTTCCGATGGGTTATGAACCGCTCTTTGTGATTGGACTGGTAGCTTTCTCGTTGGCCATTGTAGGTAACGGTTTGCTATACATCTTCTCTCTTTACCAGACGGTGCAGGTGGCCAAGAACGCAACAATGCAGGCTGAACTGACTGCACTGAGAGCGAAGATCAACCCGCACTTTCTCTTTAACGCACTGAATTCAATTGCATCGCTCATACGACTCAACCCGGCGAAAGCAGAAGCAGTCACCGAAGATCTGGCAGACCTGTTCCGGTATTCCCTTCGAGCTTCGGAACAGCAGCTTGTCACGCTCGAAGATGAACTGCGCTCGGTAGAGTTGTACCTGTCAATCGAGCGAGCGAGATTCAGCGACCGGCTGACAACTTCCATTGAAGTCCCGGACGAACTACGTAGAATCCTGATCCCCAGTCTGATCTTGCAGCCTCTCGTTGAGAACGCGATCAAACACGGCGTTGGTCAAACGAACGAACAGTGTGCCGTCACCGTGGGCGCTTCAGAGTCGCGTGGTGTCATGCGGATCATTGTATCTGACAGCGGGCCAGGATTTGGAAACAAGAAGCTTGATGAAGTCCTAAACGACGGGACAGGATTACGCAATGTCCGCGATCGTCTGATGCTCCAATTTGGACCTGCGGCCAGTCAACTATCGCTGGTGCCCAATGGAGTTGTTGTTCAATTCCCGCTTCAGCGTGATCCCGCCGCAAAACCGATTCTTGACGATGGAAAGCCGGTATCTGAATAATGCGCTGTCTGATAGTTGACGATGAACCGCTTGCGCGGGCACGCTTGAGCGCGTTGTTGCAGGAGACACAACGGCCAGTCGAGATTGTCGGGGAGTTTGGCAGTGCAAGGGATGCGCTTCCGGCGATACACGAACAAAATCCGGATGTAGTATTTGTTGACGTTCAGATGCCAGTCCTCGACGGTTTTGACCTGGTTGACCTGATTGTGCCGCCTCGCCCTCCTATTGTTTTTGTGACCGCGTATGATGAGTATGCAATTAAGGCCTTTGAGGTGCAGGCCATCGACTATCTCACCAAACCGGTTCGACTTGAGCGGCTGAACCGATCTCTCGACCGCATTCATACCGGCTCGCATCGTGCCAGCGACGGATCGGTACT
>JABDKO010000067.1 GCA_013002165.1 Rhodothermales bacterium
ACGAACTCATGACAGGCATCGTAGGTACGAACGAACAGGTACCCATTCCGGCTGCAGACTACTCGGCTCCCATTCCCTTGCAAGCCAATGCTGGTTCAAATCCCAAAACACGTGATGCAGCATTGGCAATCGCCGTGAATGGAGTACCTATTTTTGACTACACCGGCGGTGGAGAAATGAGTAGTGATGATCTTTATCATCATCAGACGCAGCACGATACCTTACTGACTGAACAGTTGGACCATTGCGGTGGGCATGCGGGGCGTGGCGATGACTATCACTATCATGTGGCTCCTGAATGCATGATAGAGACCATGCAGAATGCCGGCGATGATGCGATCATCGGCTGGGCCTTTGACGGCTTTCCACTCTACGGAAGCAACAATCCTGACGGTACGCCAATCACAGAGAATGAACTGGATGTGTGCAATGGACAAGCTGATGAGGTGTTCGGCTATCGCTACCACACGTCAGATGCGCCCCCTTACATCATTCAATGCCTGATGGGCGAAGTGGCTGATCTGGGAAATTTGCCGCGAATTGCACCGCTGCGGCCCGCACAAGGAAGCAGCCCCCTGGCGGCAGGACGCCCGCCGCGTGGTGGGGTAGAAAACCTTACCTTCACCCGAAGCGACTCAGGTACCCGCAGTCTGGATTACTTCTATCACGGCGAGGCGTACTACATTCGTTACAAGGCCTCTGAAACACCTGATTGCTACGAGCTGGAGACGCGTACTGTGACCAATGATGGCGTAGTCAAAAGCGGAGAGTATTGCCGGTGATCGGGCATACCCGGACACTTTCAACAGCAGCCTCCAACCACTTTTAAATTCCAGGAACTGACATGCGCATCACTATCACCATTATTCTATTGCTCACCATGAACATCGTGAAAGCGGAATCACAGGATCTGACCGTTGACATCTGGGTCGACAACTGGTTCGAGATGTACGTCAATGGGAATAAAGTCCTTGAAGATAGCGTGCCGATCACGACGGAAAGATCCTTCAATGCAGAAACGGCAAAGTTTACGACAGAACTACCGGCACTCATTGCCATACACGCCAAAGATTTCAAAGAAAACGATACCGGTCTTGAGTACATCGGTACCTCACGGCAACAGATGGGCGATGGTGGCATGATCTTCCAGATCAAGGATGCTCAGTCCGGGAGGATAATCGCGGCGAGTGATCCAAGCATGCGTTGCCTGGTGATTCATCATGCACCTATAGACCCCGCATGCGCCGCTGAGCAAGATCCAGTGGCAGGACAAGGCCCGTGTGGATTCGAAGAACGGAATATTCCTGCAGGCTGGAATGATTTCGACTTCGATGACAGTGCCTGGCCGGTAGCAACGGAATACTCTGAAGGGACTGTCAGACCGAAGGATGGGTACGATCGCATCCAGTGGGATAGCCGTGCGAGCCTGGTTTGGAGTAGTGATCTCATTCAGGACAATACGCTGTTGTGCCGGTTGGTTGTCGAGGGGTGAAGAGCACCCGTTACCTGGTGGCAAACCTGTCAGTGAGAAGGTCGCGTGGGATACTGGCTTTTGCCGAACACGACATAGCCGCCAAGCAGTCACGACTGCGACCTTTTGACAACGATCAATGACGATAAGACGACAGGTGATATAGTTTTCATCTACAGGCGCAGACTTGCGCCCGTCACACCCTGAACGGAGACTGCCTTGATGAAAGGTTTTGCAGAGGACATAGAGAAATTGACCATGGAGAACAACAATTTCCGAGAGGTACTTTATACGGGTAAAAACATCCAGTTGGTGCTCATGGCACTCCAGCCGGGCGAAGAAATCGGCGAAGAAGTTCACGAAGATCGTGATCAATTCTTTCGTTTTGAGGCGGGGAGCGGCGAGGTCTGGATAGACGATGTGGCCAATAACATTAAGGCTGATGACGGTGTCATCGTTCCTGCCGGTGCCAAGCACAATGTCATCAATACCGGATCGGAACCGCTGCGACTCTATACGATCTATGGGCCGCCCGAGCATATCGAAGGCACCGTCCACAAGACCAAAGCTGAAGCCGATGCATCCCACGAACACTTTGATGGACGCACTACGGAATAGCGCCAGTCTGTGATGTCCCCATGATGTCAAAATCGAGTGTTTCAGTAGTCATATGACCTCTGAAATATCCATTGCCCAAAACTGTTAGACCCAAGTCGCTCATGGTGATCACTGACAATTGGAGATCCGATCAGGGCGGGAACCCATCCGGTTCAACTTCTTCAAATACGGACGTAGATACGTTGCATTGCCAGCTAGGGTTGTGTCTATCACTGCACTCACCCAGTCTGGCAACTGGTCATGGAGGCGATAGAAACTCCATAGTCCCTGTTTGCGATCGAGCACCAGCCCACATGCCTTGAGTTGCGCCAGGTGACGCGACACTTTGGGTTGGCTCAGACCCAGCGACTCAGTGAGCTCACACACGCACATCTCTTCTTCCTGACGGATGAGTAACAGGCACAACAATCGTGTCTCGTCAGAAAGGCACTTGAACAACGTCACCGGTGTCATGGATCGAATTCCCGAAGATCAAGGGCTATGCAAGGTACTGCGATCACTCATTTCACCGTAGCATCTTCCGGCCACCATGCGCCGTCGTTC
>JABDKO010000071.1 GCA_013002165.1 Rhodothermales bacterium
GTGAAATGGTTCACGAGCGGAATGATGGAACCGGAGAAATCACCCGTGTAACGCTGGGCTCCGAACCTGATACTATTGTGTCCTACGACACGTCCTGTAGCATAGGTAACATCCGCGCGCACTGCTGGATTGAAGATGTCAGTGTTGATGCACCTAGCCGCCGCACAGTTTTCCGGATTATTAAAGATTGCCCACCATATCGTAACTGCTGATCCTTTGGGAATATCCGAGGTACGAAGAGTCATTGATACTGAGTTCGGACCTCTGACCAGTGAAGAGTGTCCGACCGGTGACAGATCGGAGACCCGGTAGACCGTGCTTGTGCTACGGTGCCCTTTACCGAAGGCACCGAAATCATCAAGGGCCTCAATCTGCGGAACTGTTGCGGCTGGCTCCTCCGTCAATGCCGTTTCACAACCGACAACAGAAAGAGCTAGAATAACTCCAAACGTTAAGAACAATTTATTACTCACGACAGGCCTCCCCCGCAAATGCGGGTCTTATGCTAGGTTAGAGCGATGGTGTAGTGGCTCAAACCTAGCCCAGTCGATCCATGACAGATGTGACATTGTCCTGTAATAAGCAGACAAATTGCGTTTATTTGCCGATAGATAATCGATTTCTGAAATTTGAGGGTGTTGTCCCGTAGACCTGCTTGAAGAGCCTGGAAAAGTAGTCGGGGTCTTTAAATCCCACGGCATAACCAATTTCCGAGACTGTTCCAGATTGCTGCTCCAATAGTTGTGCAGCGCGCCCGAGGCGCAGCATTCGTACGTAAGCTCCTGGTGTAATTCCCGATACATCCTTAAGCCGACGGTGTAGCTGTCGGAGACTCAGCCCAACCTCTGCAGCAAGTTGTTCGAGATTAAAACCACTGCGAGACATCTTCGACTCAATAATCTGTCGAACGTCAATGAGAAACTTTTCGTCCGAAGAAGTTACTGACACCTTGCCGGGACCAAAACTATTCCCAGGCGCATATTTTGATCGCAGTCGACGTCGGAGCTCAATGAGGTTTTCTGTGCGCGTCCGAAGCTCAGCTGCACTAAACGGCTTTGCGAGGTAGTCGTCAGCGCCGGCCTTCAGACCTTCAAGTTTATCGACTTCCTCCGTTCGAGCTGTCAGAAGGACGACAGGGATATGGTTTAGCAGGACATCGTTCTTCACCGCACGACACAGAGCAAATCCATCCATCTCTGGCATCATTACATCGGAGATGATCAGTGAAGGTTTGATTTTTTTCGCTTTCGCAACGCCGTCTATCCCGTCTCTTGCGGACATGGTCCTATAGCCCTCTTTTTTAAGAAGCTCCGACAGATATGAACGCATATCCAAGCTGTCTTCGACTATTAAAACCAGTGGAGCTTCATCGAAATCACGGCCATCAGAAGTAAATGAATCGCTGTCAGAGGTCTTTCTCGACGATTCATCTACAGCAATCAGTGATGCTCCAAGATCTCCATGTGGAGCATCGGGTGATAGCATATCGTCCTCTGAGCTTTCCGATTGCCCGATGGGAAGTCGAATGATGAACTGGCTGCCGGAGCCCAATTGGCTCTCAACAGTAATCGAACCACCTTGCAATTCGACTAACTCCTTCGTCAATGCTAACCCAATCCCGGTTCCCTCATAGTGTCGGGTTGAGGAGGTATCGACTTGGTAGAAGCGATCGAAGATGTTTACTAGTTCGTCCGGTGGGATACCTTTACCGGTATCTTTGACTGCAATCTCGATTGAATCCCCCGAATCGGGTACTGAGCCCGGTTCAGCGGCGTGGGGTTCAGCATGATGGAGAACAGCGAGGATGACTGTGACCTTCCCCCCGTCGAAGGTGAACTTGATGGCATTCGAGAGCAGATTGCTTACAATCTTCTGGAGCATATCTCTGTCAATTGTACCAGTCAGTGTCTCAGCTGGCGGGCCCTGGAAGGTCACATGAATCCCGGCTTTTGCTGCTCTTGAGGAGAACATTTCAACTAGCCGCCTGACAAATAGCCCTATATCGGTCGAGGTTTTCTTGATTGGAATGTCGCCAGCATCAAGTCGAGACAAGTCTAGAAGCTGGTTGACAAGATGCCTCAGCCGAAGTGCGTTTCTGTGCATGAGCGGCGCTTGATCCACAAACTCCTCGGCGGTAGCCTCCTTTCGGGTGACATCTTCTAGTGGGCCGAGCAACAGCGTCAGTGGAGTCCTGAACTCGTGACTGATGTTTGCAAACAGTCGATTCTTAAGTTCGTCGGTTTCCAAAAGTTTTTGATTTTGGTTCTCGAGCTGCTGCTCATGAAATCGCAACTGTCGATTCATGGCCTCAATTTGATGCGCTTGTTCGACCTGTTTACGCATAGAACGAGCATTGTCACGACGCAATATGATGTTGCGCTGCCAGCGAAAGCCGACAACCAGCATGCCCGTTAAAAAAACCACGTAGACAAGATAGGCCCATGCAGTGCGCCACCACGGTGGAAGAATTGCAAATGATAGACTTGCATTCTGTGTACTCCAGACTCCGTCAGAGTTTGAAGCCCGGACCTCAAACTGGTAGTCCCCTGGGGGTAGTCCTGTGTATCGAGCGACCCGAAGACGACCGGAGTCCACCCACTCGCGATCGTAGCTGTGTAATCGGTACTGATAGCGGTTCCTCTTCGAATCTTTAAAGTGTAATCCAATGAATTCGAAGGTTAACTCGTTTTGAAAATGCTTGAGATCTACAGGCTGGGCGGGCAACGTCTCATCGAGTACATGTATTCTATTGATGACGACGTTTGGAGGGATATGACTGGCTTCAAGATCCTCCGGATAAAACGAAATCGCCCCGTTCCACGCTCCGAAGAAGAGCTCGCCACGCCGGGTTTTTACGGCACTTCCATAGTTGAAACCACGGGGGATTCCTTCCGATGCAGTGAGGTTTCTAAACGACTCGTCATTCGGATCAAACCGCGATATTCCGGCTTGGGTACTAATCCAGAGTCGCCCCGAATCGTCTTCCAACACTGCTTTGACACGGTTGCTTGCCATTCCATCGAGCGTTGTGAAGTGTCTTATTTCCTGAGTATTCCTATCTAGCAGATACAGTCCCTTATCCGTGCCTATCCAGAAGCGCGCTGCACTGTCTTCGTGAATTACACGAATCGTGTGTTCAGATGGCCAAATCAGTTGAAAGAGCGCGACATCGTCCTCAGTACGTGTCGGTGGGCGATGAACATATAATCCCCGCCGCGTGCCGACCCACAACTCGTTCCTTCGATCAAGATACAGGGAAGAAATAATCTCTTGTGATGAGTCTCCGTCGGTTGTCTGCGTTAACTGGACGTGCTCGAACGATTTATCAGAACGCGAAAATTTGTCAAGTCCCGCGTTCGTTCCAACCCAGAGCTGCCCTTCTTCATCTTCGGCGATTGCATGAACGGTGCCCGGTGCAATACTACTGCGGCGACCCGGGTCATGCCTGAAGGTTGAAAATGTTTGTGAACCCGGGTCGAAGCGTTCGAGGCCTCTTTCTGTCCCTACCCAGATGATGCCATCGTGATCTTGATAAAGAGTTTTAGATCGCATCGGTGTGCCAGCTTCCCGGTTGCTGTTAAAATACGAGAAGGTTCCACTTTGCCTATCCCAGCGAACCAGACTGAAGACTCCTGCCAGCCAGATGTTGAGGGATTCATCCTCGCCGATTGCCTCAGGATAGTAGAACACATAGTCGTACGGTGGACTCGGATCATGCAGATAGTACTCGATGCCGCCAGACTGCTTGTTGATTCCTCCGCTAAGTGTACCTACCCATAGCGTTCCGTCGTTTGACTTGTATATGTTTTGTGCAGACTTGACGTTCAGACTGTAGGGTTCTTTGACATCGTGTGTGTACAAATCGAAGGACCCTTCGTCCGGATCAAAGCGTACCAGGCCATGCTGATTCATCGCTAGCCAGAGTGAACCGTCCGGTTCTTCGTGAATGTCTTTTACAGGCGATGCGTTCTGCTCGTGCGTTTCGGAATCTGGTATTGGCGTGTTCAAGCTTGCCGAATTTGCAGGGTCGAATTGAAAGCGCGTGAAGCTATCCGTTAACGGATTATAAAGATGCAGACCATCGCTATCGGTCCCGACCCACAATCTTCCTTTCGAGTCCTCATGGAGTGCCAGAACTCTGTTGTCGAGTAAACTTCCCGGCTTATCCGCATCGTGCATGTACCTCGTGAACATCCCTGATTCTGGATCCAGGCGGTTAAGTCCACCTAGCTGACGAGGTCCGGTAACCTGGCCTGTGCCAACCCACAGATTGCCAGATGAATCTTCAAGGATCGCTTCGACCCGGTCGTGACTGATGCTGAAGAGATCGTCCTTGTCGTGCTCATATCGGGTGAACTTTCCAGTTGCCGAGTTGAACTTGTTAAGTCCCTGTTGCGTGCCAACCCACAGGTTTCCAGATCGATCTTCTACGATGTCAATTACCCAGTTATAACTCAAGCTAGATGTGTCATCGGGAACATGTCGAAAATGCGAAAAGGAATCCTGACGCGGATCATATAGGTCGAGACCGTTACCAGTTCCTATCCACAGGTTTCCACGCCGGTCTTCATAAACTTCGAGAACGGTGTCGCTGGCAATCGATGTTGAATCCTTGACATCATGTAGATAAAGAGTGACGTCGTAGCCGTCATATCGTACCAGACCACTACCTGTCGCAAACCACATGAAACCCCGACTGTCCTGGTGAACAGCATTTATCCAGTTCCCGGGGAGACCATCCGCGATGGTCAAGTGCTCAAAACGAAGTTTGCTCGATTGAGCCGACGATTTGTCTGTTATTCCCGACAGTAGCAATATTAAACAACATAAGATGCAGTTCTTCACGGTATCGGTACCGAATTGCCTTAGTGCGGCTCAGGCGTGTGCTTATTCACTCCTGCAACAAAAGAATACATAGTTGACGTGTCTTGATCAACCTGGAGTCCGATCTACGGTTACTTGACGTCCGTGCGGACACACGCTTTCAACGTACTAACGTGTCGATCAATCGGAAATAAATACGGCTATTCGGGTTGTATGATATACCAATACACTCTTTTCTTTTGCCTCGACTTATGATGCGGAAGGCACATGAATAGGCAGAAAAAGCAGCGTGGAGTATTGGAGTTTTTGTACGTTATTGCGCTCCCATCTACGTTCGCAAAAACAACGAGTAATGTGGTACGACTTCTTCTCTCTTTTTTACGATCGGGCCCTTGAAGACCTGTATCGAACAGCGCGCGAACAGGTCGTATCTGAACTTCAGGTGACTTCTGGAAGCATCGTATTGGACATCGCGTGTGGTACCGGGCAAAATTTCCCGCTGATCCAACGATCAATCGGTGACGGGTTGATCGTGGGAATCGATGTTTCTCGCGGGATGCTCAATCGAGCACGGCACAGAGTACGGTCAGAGGGCTGGAGTAATGTTACGTTATGCAGGAAGCGTGCTGCGGAATTCTCACGTGACGATCTTGTCTCGATAAGCGGGAGTGAATACGCTGACTTCGTCATCTGTACGCTCGGTTTGACGGTGATGGACGACTGGAAACAGGTACTGTCTCACACTCTTGACCTGTTAAAACCGGGTGGACGAATAGTACTCTTTGACGCGTACATCGAGGAGCCTGTTTTCCGAACCCGGTGTGCAAACATTTTTGCGCGAGCTGATCTCTCCCGCAAATTTTGGGAGCCTCTCGAAGGCAAAGTGGACGCATTCAGATTGATTCAAATGTCTGGTTCACCGAAGGATTTTGGGGGTAACCTTTTTCTGGCCTCCGGAGTTAAATCGCAGGTCGACATCACGACTGATGAAGTGTGATCGGCGCGGCGTGTGGCTGGTGTAATTCAAGAGATGTTAGTCGGAAGAAATGCAACGGAAGAGGTCCCGTCGGCGTCTGAAGGACTTCCGATGAAACAGTCGGCCGAGGGTGAGGCCAAGCGTCCTGATTTGTACATTGCAGTCTGCGCTCTCGCGACTTTGAGAGTCCTCCGCCAGTGACCGGAGCGAGCAGCAAGAGGAATACAATTAATGAATGCAAGAGATAGATAATCATGGACGTTAACGCATCAGTTAATGGAAACGGGTGCCCCGTAGTACACGGCGCACCGAAGAATGCGACATTTGCAGCCAGATCGAATCGAGACTGGTGGCCGAATCAACTGAATCTCCGGATCCTGCACCAGCAGTCCTTTCTTTCAGATCCGATGGACTTTGAGTTTGACTATGCGGAGGAGTTTAACAATCTGGATTTCGAGGGGCTCAAGAAGGACCTCCATGTATTGATGACGGACTCGCAGGAGTGGTGGCCGGCAGACTACGGCCACTATGGCGGTCTTTTCATTCGCATGGCATGGCACAGCGCGGGCACCTATCGAACCGGTGACGGCCGTGGCGGCTCCGGGTCCGGTTCACAGCGTTTTGCACCCTTGAACAGCTGGCCGGATAACGGCAACCTCGACAAGGCTCGGCGACTACTCTGGCCGATCAAACAGAAGTATGGCAACGGCATTTCATGGTCCGATCTCATGATCCTGGCCGGGAATGTCGCACTGGAGTCAATGGGTCTCAAGACATTTGGATTTGCCGGAGGGCGCGAGGACATCTGGGAGCCTGAGGAGGATATTTACTGGGGAGCGGAGAGTGAATGGATGGGCGACAAGCGCTACAGTGGTGACCGCGACCTCGAAAAGCCGTTGGCTGCCGTTCAGATGGGTTTGATCTATGTCAACCCGGAAGGTCCGAATGGTGAGCCTGATCCACTGGGTTCTGCTCGCGACATCAGAGAGACGTTTGCCCGTATGGCTATGAATGACTACGAAACCGTTGCCCTTGTAGCAGGTGGTCATACATTCGGCAAGACACACGGCGCTGCTCCGGACGAATATCTTGGACGCGAACCGGAAGGAGCGGGAATTGAGGATCAAGGTTTCGGATGGCTGAGCACGTTTCAGAGTGGCAAGGGTCGCGACGCGATCACAAGCGGTCTGGAAGGAGCCTGGACACCGACGCCCACCAAATGGGACATGTCCTACTTCGATGTTCTTTTCGGCTATGAATGGGAGCTGACGAAAAGTCCATACGGTGCCTATCAGTGGCAGCCGAAGGATCTTAAAGAAGAGGATATGGCTCCGGATGCGGAGGATGCTTCTGTCAAGGTACCCATCATGATGTCAACAGCCGACATCGGATTAAAGGTGGATCCAGCCTACGAGAAGATCTCACGACACTTCCACCAGAACCCCGAGGAATTCGCCGACGCATTTGCACGCGCATGGTACAAACTCACTCACCGTGACATGGGACCGAAGGCTCGATATCTCGGACCCGAAGTACCGGAGGAAGAACTTCTCTGGCAGGATCCGAT
>JABDKO010000080.1 GCA_013002165.1 Rhodothermales bacterium
TTGAAATGATACCGCCCTCCAGATGAAGTGACCCGAGACGGGTATGTAACGCCAAGTGCCCAACGGCAGATATCTATTTCATGGGTTCCGTTATTGTTGATTTCTCCGGTGCCCCAATTCCAAAACCAATGCCAGTTGTAGTGTACAATATTGTCTTTAAAAGGAACTCTTGGTGCCGGTCCTTGCCAAAGTTCCCAGTCCAACCATTCCGGCACCGGAGAGGCTTTTCCTTTTCCAATGGGCCCCCTGGTATTTGCGTACCACGCTTTACCCATGTATACATCACCAATTATGCCACTTTGTATATCTTCAATAGCTTCTTTAGACGCGTTTCCTGAGCGTTGTTGATTGCCCATCTGAATGATAGCATTGTATTTCTTTTTGGCCTCTACCAGCAACTCTCCTTCTGCAGGATTATGGCAACAAGGTTTTTCTACAAAAACAGATTTGCCAGCTATAGCAGCCATTATTGCCATTGGTGCGTGCCAGTGATCTGGTGAAGCGATCGCGACAGCATCAATTTCTGATTTATCCATTAAGTTACGATAGTCACCTTCTAATATAGCGGATTTGGCGCCTGCATCTAAAAGCAACGCTTGTGCCCCTTCCATTGCTCGGCTATCCACATCACAGAGGTGGGTGATTTGAGTGTTAGCTACCTTGCCTATACTTTGCATAAGAGCTTTTCCACGTCCATTCAAACCAGCTACGGCAAAATTAATCCTGTCGTTGGCGCCCAAAACTTTTCCTGTACTCCATATGACTTGTGGGGTAGATGCAACTGCTACGGAAACCACTCCCATATTTTTAATAAAGATTCTTCTGTTACGATTATTTTTCATAATGGTTTGAATTGTTATAAATCAAAGTAATTACTGATCAACTGAATTACAACTCCCTGATCTTGACATTCCTAAATGATACTTCATTTCCGTGGTCCTGCAGTAAGATGTGACCCTCATTCAATTCACCAAAAGAAGGCCATATTTTATATTTGCTATAAGCGACTAAAGCCCGAAATATCTGTGTATTTCTTTCGTATTCAACCACTTTTGCGGCGTTGAGCCAATGTTCAATTCTGTTTCCTTTTGATATAATTTTTCCTCGATTCCATTTACCTATTCCCTGTACCGGTTTAGATCTATTCGGTACCGAGAGGTTGGAAGCGGGAATCAGGTCATAAAGAGATGCTAAAGTCCTGTTGCCATTGACACCTTGTTTTGCGTCCGGATGCCTCTGATCATCAAGTATTTGATATTCAAGCCCGATGGATGAGCCAGGACCCTTATTAATTTCGGGATCAACGTAATACTTTATTCCACTGTTGGCACCCTCAGACATTCTAAACTCAAATTTTAGCTCAAAATCAGAAAACTTATCATTTGTAATGATATCACCACCACCTGTGGATTCCCCACCATCACTTGCCAAAACCGTTAATATACCATCCGATATGTGCCACCCTGTTTTAGGAAATTCATCAGATCTTGCACTCCGCCAACCATTGTTGGAGTTACCATCAAAAAGCAGTCTCCAGCCCCGGCGCTTTTCTCTTTCTGAAAGTGTGTTCGGAACCAGGTTATATTCTGGTGCATCTGGAGACATCGGCCAACGGTCTTCCGCCAATCCTTGCGTTTTGATCCGGATATTGCGCCATTTTACTTGAGCACCTTCCAAAGAACGATCCCCAATGCTGTGAACTTGAAGAGCAATAAATCCTTCAGAATCTACAGCATCGATCACATTAGCTGTGTTTATTCCGTTGATCCAAACACGTAATTCTTTTCCAATGGCTTCTATTCGGTAAACGTTCCACTCACCATTTACAAAAGCCTTCCTTCCTCTATCATTTTCAGCCAGAGTAGCTAACCATCCTCTTCGAGCCTCATCGTAGATGCCGCCACTATATGCTCTGGGACTGGGGTCAATTTCAACTTGATAACCGTGGACCCTGCCTTTGTTGTATTCTTTCTTACTCTGACTTCTGATCTGAATACCACTATTTAACCTTGGGTCATCGTACACCTCAAGCTCCAGAATAAAGTCTCCATATGATTTCCTAGTGGCCAAAAAAGTGTTAGGTGTTCCATAGGTAGCAATACCGGTTACCACTCCATCTTTAAGTTCATAAGTAGCATCTCCATTAAGTTTAATCCATGCGTCCAGGTTTCCAGAATCTAACATATCAGTCCAACCATT
The DNA here is from genome assembly GCA_013002165.1 of Rhodothermales bacterium. Lineage (GTDB taxonomy): Bacteria > Bacteroidota > Rhodothermia > Rhodothermales > JABDKH01 > JABDKO01. The sequence continues at coordinate 2,200 of JABDKO010000080.1, forward strand.
TTCCTGACCATTAGATAGAAGCGCAGGTAGCCATAACAGGCATACAATACTCAATCTCACGCCGTATTTGTATTTCATAGTTCGTTGATTCTATTGATGCTTGAATATAGGAAATTCCGAGACATTGAATGAAGAAGACCTTGTAAAGGACTACCGAATTTTTATCCAAAAAACATTAACAGATTTAAGTCAAATTTGGACAAATAATGACTTAGTCCGCCAGAGAATTTTACGGTCAAAATTTACGCGTAACTTGCCGACAGTTCAAAACTGTCGGCAAGTTGATTTTTTTTACGTCTACGTCTACGTCTACGTCTACGTCTACGTCTACGTCTACGTCAAGATTATTCAGCATTCGTATTCTGCGTATACAGCTTGCACTAGTGATTATTATGCTGGCTGTCGGACCATTGAATCTCATGCTCAAGAACGTATTGGCCGATTCCGACCAGGTGGAAAATGTCATCGAATGGAATTTCGGACTGATTATGTTCAGCTGGTATGGTTTCCAGGCAATGCTTATGCGAGAGACTATGAAAACCGGAGACTTTGCGCGGTAACACCCAGCAAACAAGCTGCAACTGGTTTGGTGAGACCGGATTATCCATGAGCTCACCAATTCCTTGCCCCTTCATTCGTGGCAAATGTCGCTCCGTCAGGAATACAGCTTATCGGAAAGCGTTACACCGCTGTCGTCGATCGTTTCAAGCTTGACATCGAATCCCCACAAGCGCTGCAGGTGCCCCAGCACCGTATCGGCCTCATCCGAGAGAGGACGGTACCGATGTATCCGATGTTGTATCGTCAAGGAACGATCACCATCCTGATCAAACCCGGAAACCTGCAGATCCGGAAGTTGTCCGTCGCGGTTGTACTGGTCCGATAGCAAACGACGCACACGCTGATACCCAGCCTCATTGTGAATACTATCAACCTCAAGGTAGGCATTGTCTTCGTAATCTGCAATGGCGAACAGATGAAAGTCACGAATCAGCTTGGGCGACAGATATTGCCTGATAAATGATTCATCCTTGTAATTGCGCATCGCAAAGTCCAGTGCCGGTAACCACGGTGTACCAGCAATATCAGGAAACCAGTGACGATCCTCATCAGTAGGCTCTTCGCAAATCCGCCGAATGTCCATGAACATGGCAAAGCCCAGTGCATAGGGATTCAGACCACCGTAGCCCCTCTCGTCAAAACCGCGCTGCATAATCACATTGGTGTGTGATGCAAGCACCTCGATCATGAAACTGTCGTCCACCAGGCCCTTGTCATACAGCCTGTTCAGAATCGTGTAGTGCCAGAATGTAGCCCAGCCCTCGTTCATTACCTGAGTCTGTCCTTGCGGGTAGAAATACTGCCCCATCTTGCGCACGATGCGAATGATCTCACGTTGCCAACCAGACAATTTCGGTGAGAATTTTTCCAGAAAATACAGAATGTTTTCCTGTGGCTCCTCCACGGAACCCGCAGGCATCTGCTGGTTCTGATCAGCCGGGTTAACAGGCAAGGTGGACCAGATCTCATCGTGTCGCAGCCGGTCGTATTCAGCACGTTCTCTTTGCCTGGCTAATTCCTCCGTGATTGACAGTTGTCGCGGACGATGATAACGCGATACGCCGTAGTCACGCAGTGTATGACAGGCATCGAACATGTCTTCCACCGCCTGGATACCGTAGCGCTCTTCACAGCGGCTGACATAGTTTCTGGCAAACACCATGTAATCGATGATGGAATCTGCAGAGGTCCATTGCCGGAACAGATAGTTACCCTTGAAAAAGGAATTGTGACCATAGCAGGCATGAGCAATGACCAGACCCTGGAGTGGCATCGAGTTCTCTTCCATGAGATAGGCGATACACGGATCAGAATTGATCACGATCTCATAAGCGAGACCCTGTGCACCTTTTCGATACGCCTCTTGCTGAATGATGAACTGCTTCCCGAATGACCAGTGCGGGTAGGAAATTGGCAGGCCCACCGAGGCATAGGCGTCCAGCATCTGCTCGGATGCGATAATCTCGATCTGATTGGGATAACAGTCGAGACCGAATTCGCCAACAGCCACTTCTCGGATAGCCTGATCGTACCGATCTATAAGTTCAAAATTCCAGTCAGGTCCCTTCGACAGGGGTTCAGTATGTTTCATGGAACCACCCTCGCAGGGTCAGCAGTAAACAGCTCCCTGAAAACCGGGTAGATGTCGCGATGTTCACGCACCGATGCCATGACAAAATGTGAGTTCTCGATACGCTGATACGTCGAGGCCAAAGTGGAGCGGCGCACCGGTTCGAATCCGTTAACCTCGATATAGGCATAGTATCTCACCAACGGCAGAAGCTGCTCTTCAAGAAATCCCCGGCTGCGTTCAGGATCTGCGCCGAAAGCATCTCCATCAGATGCCTGGGCTGCATAAATATTCCATTGATCAGGGGCGTAACGATCGGCAATGACTTCCCGCATGAGCTCGAGAGCTGAGAGAACCACGGTCCCTCCAGTCTTGCGATCGTTAAAAAATGTCTGTTCGTCGACTTCGTCCGCATCATCGGTGTGCCGTATGAAAACGATATCCACACGCTCATACTTACGCGAAAGAAACAGATGCAGCAGGGTATAAAATCGTTTTGCCAGGTCCTTGCGGTGCTCATCCATGGACGCTGACACGTCCATCAGGCAAAACATCACTGCCTGGCTCATCGGCTTGGGCACCATGACCCGGTTACGGAAACGTAAATCTATATCATCAAGAAAGGGCACTCGCTTGATCCGTTGACGCAGCAACTGAACTTCGGCGTCATCTATCCAGCCATCGTCGGTCTGCTCATTCTCCTCCTGCAGCGCCTCGATCTCGTCGAGCCGACGCTGAGCTGCGCTGCGCAATGCAATTCGCCGCCCCAGAGCCTGGCGCATCGTTCTAACCACCGATAAATTGGTCGGCGAGCCCTGTGAGGTAAAACCTGCTCGCTGTGGCCTGAGTTCCTTTATATCGCCAACCTGGTTACGCACTAGATGAGGCAGCTCCAGATCGTCAAAAAACAGGTTCATGAACTCTTCCCTGGATAAGGTGAACGTGAAACTGTCCTCACCATCACCCCCTCCTTCTCCACCACCCTCACCCTCACCACCACCTGGTGGTCGTTTCAGACGATCCCCGGCATTGAATTCGCGGTTACCAGGCAAAACCATTTCCCGGTCACCACCGGTTCCATGACGAAGCTTGGGTTCGGAGACGTCACGTGCAGGAAGCTTGACATCGCCGCCGCCCCGCATTTTCTCTATCGAGCGCTCCGCGACCATATCTGACACAGCACGCTTGATCTGCGCCTTATACCGGCGCATGAACCGCGCCCGGTTGGCTGCATTCTTGTTGCGATCATTCAGGCGTCTGTCAATGATGATGGACATATCCCCTTACTCCAGCTACTGGGACTTCCGCACCCGCAAATACCATTCGCAAAGCAGTCGTACCTGCTTTTCCGTGTAGCCCTTGGCGATCATCCGTTCGACAAAGCTTTCATGCTTGCTGCGCTCATCGGATGACGACTTGGTGTTAAAGGAGATCACTGGCAGCAACTCCTCGGTATTCGAGAACATTTTCTTCTCGATCACTTCACGCAACTTCTCGTAACTTGTCCATGACGGGTTTCTGCCTGCGTTGTTGGCACGAGCGCGGAGAACGAAATTGACAATCTCATTTCGAAAATCCTTCGGATTGGCAATGCCTGCAGGCTTCTCGATTTTCTCCATTTCCTCATTCAGCTGTGCACGATCAAAGCTTTCACCCGTCTCAGGGTCACGATAGTCCTCATCCTGAATCCAGTAATCGGCATAGGTGACATAACGATCAAAGATGTTCTGGCCGTATTCGGCGTATGACTCGAGATACGCGGTCTGGATCTCCTTGCCTATGAATTCTGCATACCGTGGGGAGAGGTACTCCTTGATGAACTCGATATAACGGCGCTGCACCTCGTCCGGTAGTTGCTCACGCAGCAGACGCTGCTCGAGTACGTACATCAGGTGTACCGGATTGGCCGCAATTTCACTCTGGTCATAATTGAACACGCTGGACAGTACCTTGTAGGCAAAGCGAGTGGAGATGCCACTCATTCCTTCGTCGATTCCAGCAAAGTCACGGTATTCCTGGACTGATTTGGCATTGGGTTCCACATCTTTCAGGTTCTCGCCATCATAGACTCGCATCTTGGTAAAGATGTTCGAATTCTCAGGTTCCACCAGTCTCGACAGAATCGAGAACTGGGCGATCATCTCCAGGGTACCCGGTGCACAGCTGGCCTCGGCCAGAGAACTGTTGGCCAGCAGTTTCTTGTAGATCAGCACCTCTTCGGATACCTGCAGGCAATACGGCACCTTGACGATGTAGATTCTGTCGAGAAACGCCTCATTGTTGCGGTTGTTTCGGAAAGATCGCCACTCTGACTCATTGGAATGGGCCAGTATCAATCCCTGGTAAGGCATGGCGGAGAATCCTTCCGTTCCCTTGTAATTGCCTTCTTGAGTTGCCGTCAGCAAGGGGTGCAGCATTTTGATGGGCGCTTTGAACATCTCTACGAATTCCAGCAGTCCCTGGTTCGACAGACACAGTCCGCCAGAGTAACTGTAGGCGTCCGGATCGTCCTGCGAATACGATTCCAGCTGACGAATGTCAACCTTGCCTACCAGTGAAGAGATATCCTGGTTGTTCTCGTCACCGGGCTCCGTTTTGGCAATGGTCACCTGGCGCAAGACCGATGGTTGTACACGAACGACCCGAAACTGCGTGAGGTCGCCATCGAACTCGGACAGACGCTTGATGGCCCATGGACTCATGATTCCGGTCAGGTAGCGTCTGGGTATCTTATATTCCTTTTCGAGTGCATCGGCTTCGCGTTCCGGATTGAACAGCCCCAGAGGAGACTCGTTGATGGGCGAGCCCTTCAGTGCATAGACTGGATACTTCTCCATGAGACTTTTGAGCTTTTCGGCAATCGAGGACTTGCCGCCACCGACCGGTCCGAGCAGATAAAGCACCTGCTTACGCTCTTCCAATCCCTGAGCGGCATGCGTGAAGTAGGAGACTATCTGCGATATTGCATCCTCCATACCGTAGAATTCATCAAACGCCGGATAGCGTCGAATGATGCGATTAGAGTAGATTCGTGACAGGCGCGGATCGTTTCTGGTATCTACAAATTCCGGCTCTCCAATCGCAGCCAGCATGCGTTCGGCGGCACTGGCGTAGGCAAAGGGATCCTCACGACACAGTTCGAGATACTCGAGCAATGACATTTCTTCGTCGCGGGCCTGTGCATAGGTCTCGCGGTAGGTTTCAAATATTTTCAAGGTAATACCTCCAGTCGACATTGTCAGTGCGTCAATTCAGGCGCCATACAAAGTCGGTAATACGTCTTTGACGGAAGAGAAATTCGTTGTTTATCTACACAGTTCCGGAGTGCCTATTGCCAGAGTCTAGTTCAACCAATTCGTCAAGGACTTCCATGTCATCTTACACAAGACAACTGAAGGAACAAGGTCAGTCGCCGGCAGCACTCTCACACATTGCGCGGCGTCAGACACCCTACTTGCGCAGCAAGAAACAGTCCGATCGCAACTACTGAATACACTGCAGATCACCGTTTCAGCGCTATTGAACGTTTGACACAGTTTCCTGGCAATTCGTTCAACATTGACAGCAATACTATGGCTGATTTTAGTCGCTTGCAGCCAATTGTCTGTAAACAATTGAAGAATCACACAATAATCAAGATATAAATCGCCGTTGGAGCGGCTCGATAGTCGAATTTCCAGAACAATACGCCTCAGTACTTTACCTGTATATACATGCAGTTAAACTCACGGAAACAAAGTTTGACAGTAGCCTGCGCGTGCATACAGCAATCCGATTTTTGAGGCATCAGACTGGGGGAGGTGCTCGCTCGATCCGGGTGATTTACTACTTCCCTGCAGCCCCAGTGCCCTGAATTCACTGAAGATAGCCACGCTACGGTTAGGTTTCTCCACGTAAGTTTTCACGTGTGGTACAAATCAATCGCACGACGGTTGGTTGATCTCGGTCAATCCAGCAATGGCCTGCTGATAGTACATAATGAAACCAGGTCAAGGCTTGGACATTCTGACATTTCGAATCGATTCCAAGAGGGATTGTCCGGGACAATCGGGCGACCAGGTGCGCTAACCGGCACCGGGTCACTGGGCGAGGGGAACAGCATGGTATTTTCG
>JABDKO010000085.1 GCA_013002165.1 Rhodothermales bacterium
ATCCCGTATGGTGACGCTGTGATCTCGGGGATCTGATCAATTGCGGTACCGATCAGTCCAACCTCGTATCCTATCCATGTTGTCACAAAGGCGAGGCATGCGATCGGTGCTGCGGTTGAGTCAACGATATAGGCCAGTTTCTCGCGGGAGATTTTCAGGCGATCGGTGACAGGACGCATGGTGTTGCCCACTACAAGCGTATTCGCGTAGTCGTCAAAAAACACGGCAACACCGAGGATGGCGGTAACAAGCTGGCCACGCTTGCGCGATGTTGCCCAGGTTATGACGAGATTAACGACGCCTTTCATGCCGCCGTTTCGCGTAACGATACCGACCATCCCTCCTATCATTAACGAAAAGAGAATGATTGATACGCGATCTCCGTCTACCATTGCACCGCGGACATACACTTGAAACGAATCAAATAATCCGGTTCCGACAGACCCGAATGTCATTCCATTGGCTGCCCAGGCGCCTGCCCATATTCCGAGGAAGAGCGCGGGAATGACACGTCGTGTTACGAGCGCGACAATGATGGCTACCAGCGGCGGCAGGACCGAAATAAATCCATAATCTGCCACGGCGTCCTGAACGGCGGAGGAAAACTCGCCGGCTGCGAACGCGGTACAAAACGGGATGAACCCGATTACCAGACAGAGTAATACCGATCGCTTGAGCATTCTGGATTACGATTTGGTGATGGTTCTATGCGGTCCCAAAAATGCGATCGCCGGCATCGCCGAGCCCCGGACGAATAAATGCATTTTCGTCTAGTCTTTCCTCCAACGACGCAGTCACTATGGGTACATCGGGATGCTCGAGTCCCAGTTTTTCAACGCCTTCAGGTGCAGCGAGCAGACAGACAAAAGCAATGTTGATGGCTCCTTTATCCTTGAGCAGTTGGATTGCACCTGTTGCGCTTCCACCTGTTGCGAGCATCGGATCAACAACAAAAGTCCGTGCATTCTCAATATTTTCCGGAAGACTCGAATAGTAGTCAACCGGTGTCAACGTGTCTTCGTCTCGATACATACCCAGGTGACCGACGCGTGCTTCAGGGATGAATCGGATGAACCCGTCTACCATACCCAGGCCGGCGCGCATTATCGGTACAACGACAACGGTATCCTTGACAACAAAACCCGTTGATTCCTCAAGCGGCCCCTGTACGACAACCTCGCCGAGGCCAATGTCGCGCATTACCTCGTATGCCAGAATCGCCGACGCATCGGACAGAGTCTTTCGAAAAACGCCGTGTGGCGTTTCTGCTCTCCGCAAAATGGTAATGTCTCTCTTAAGAAGAGGATGGTTGACGACGGTTACGTTCGTCATGACTACTTCTTTTTCTTCTCTGCTTTGATTCGCTTGTGAACCTCTGCATTCTCAAGCCATGGTTTGCGCTCGAAGTAGCTCTTTGTCAGTTTGACAACAACACCGGAGAGCAGTACCAGCGCGATAAGGTTCGGGAATGTGACCGCCCCAAGGGCGACGTCTCCAAGAATCCAGATTGTGGCAAGCGATGTCGTTGCACCGACGAAGTGCATGATTACAAAGACGACCTTGTAGGGAAGAATCGCTTTGGGTCCCCAGAGATAGTTTGCGCACCTGTCACCATAGTAACTCCATGATATCGAGGTTGATATTCCGAACAGAAGCACCGAGATCAGGACGATAAATCTGCCCACAGGTCCCATTCCAAAATTGCCGAGCCCCTGTCTAAACGCCAGGGACGTCAGTGGAGCTCCTGTTTCAACGGCCTCGCCGTGAAGAACTGTGTACGTCGATCCGTCCGCACCCGTCGCCGTTGAGTTGTCCGGTGATAGTGTGCCGGTAAACGGCATGTTCATCTCCTCATCGATGTACAGCCGCTCGATGGCAACATCGTGCCATGCGAATTTTGGTCCGTCCGTTGTCTGCATTCCGTCTTCGACGACTATGTCACCTTCCGGAACGGCACTTATAAAGATGTTTCTCTGGTCAGCCTCCACATACGAAACGTCACCCGAGCTGAGTTCAAGTGCAGTCGGGACCGTTTGCGTCCAGACACCAGTTGTGAGAATCACAAGGCCTGTAGTCGTACAAATGACGATGGTGTCGATAAACGGTTCGAGCAGCGCAACGACACCTTCGGATACAGGCTCGTCTGTCTTGGCGGCTGCGTGGGCAATTGGAGCAGAGCCCTGACCAGCCTCATTGGAGAACAGTCCCCTTCGAACACCCCACATTAATGTCAGAACGAACGCCCCGGCACCAGTTCCTGCCACACCAGCGGATGGATTGAACGCCTCTCTCAGAATCAAACCAAACGATGGAAGAACCTCGGTGTAGTTTGCGAACAGGATCAGGATTGCGCCCGATACATATATGAGCGCCATAGCGGGTGCAAGTATGCCCGTTACTTTCCCAATCCGTGAGATTCCACCGAGAATAACAACGCCAACAACACCAGCCGTTATCAAACCCGTGATCCAGTGAGCGACTCCGAAGTTGCTGGCAATCTCATCTGCAATAGTGTTTGCCTGTACCGCGTTGCCTGTGAAGAAGGCAGTGATCATCAGTGCACCGGCAAAGAACATTGCCAGCGGTTTCCACTTCGGTCCAAGTCCTTTTTCGATATAGTACATCGGACCCCCGGAGACCGTACCCTCCCACTTGGCACCCTCTTTCGATTCACGAACATCCCGAAAATGCTGTGCGAGAGTCACCTCTGAGTATTTGACAGCCATTCCCAGCAAGGCGGTCATCCACATCCAGAATAGAGCACCGGGGCCACCCCAGTGAATCGCAATGGCGACACCGGCGATGTTGCCGATTCCAACCGTGGCGGACAACGCCGTTGTGAGGGCTTGAAAGTGGGAAACATCCCCTGGTTCATTCGGGTCGTCATAACGACCTGTCGTGACAGCGATTCCGTGTCCGAGTCTGCGAACCTGAATCAGGCCGAGACGGAACGTCAGGTAAATACCTGTGCCCAGCAGGGCAATGACGAGAAAAGGAATTGACTCACCACCGACAGGAATGCCGGTAGACCAAACGAGGTTTTCAAGCCAGTTAATAATACTCTCGATGCGTTCCATTAAAGACTGAGCGTTTATGTGCGGGGATCAGGTTCGAGGTGCCACTGCGTACCGGATGTCGTGACGAGGTACGCAAAAACTGGTGAAACGTAAGTTTTGCGCGTTTCATGGGGCGAAATATAACCCGTTGGAAGGGTCACCGCAAACCAGAATCCATCCCATTATCAACACTTGAACGTGTCAATAAGGGTTTGCTGACTAACAATCAGGAAGTGAGTGTTGTCGGTTCGACTTCGACCAGTCTGCCCTTCATGAAGGCAAGAGTTCGTGCAGGAAAGTTTTTCACGAGACGGTAGTCGTGCGTTGCCATGATGAGTGTCATGCCCTGCCGATGCAGACTTATCAGCAGTTTCAGGGTATCATCAGCAACTGCGGGATCGAGATTCCCCGTTGGTTCATCAGCAAGCATTATCCATGGCTCGTTGGCTATTGCACGAGCGATAACAACGCGCTGCTGTTCTCCACCAGACAATTCATGCGGATAGCGGCGCCTTTTGTGACTCAATCCAACACGGGCAAGGACCTGCAGTACCTTTGCCTGAATGACAGATCCACTCTTCCCTGTGGCATGCATTGCAAATGCCACATTGTCGTACACAGTTCGGTCGGGAAGAAGTTGGAAATCCTGAAACACGACGCCGAGTGAGCGCCGAAGAAAGGGAATTTCTTTCTGCGAGATTGAATCACTTTGATATTTGCCTACAGTTACCCTGCCCTGCTCCGGCAATAAATCCATGTACAAGAGACGCAACAACGTTGTCTTCCCGCTTCCGGATGGACCTATAAGATATACCATTTCGCCGCGCGCGATGGATATCGACATTCGTTCGAATACAGGCTTCTTGGAACCGTTCGGAAGTGTATGAGAGACAGAAACGTCTTCTAGTTTTATCACTGGTCAGAATCTATTTGGATGGCGGGTGGCGCCTTGTGCGGTCACTGTTTACGGCGTACTACAAAATGGATGCGTTCAGAGTTATCATCTGCATCCAGGGTGGAAAAATCATCGAGCGCCGCAAGGCACACGAGATCGGCCTGATCCACAAAATCGAGAACCTCTGCTCGCGAGAAGGCACGCTGCACATGCTCCTCCACAAAGACTCCCTCATCGGTCGTTACCTGGAACGTTGTTCTATGTAACCTGGCCTCCCGATCATACTCCGATGTCCGGTAATACGAAAAATCGTCACCTTTTCCATAATCTTCAAAATACTCGGCATTTTTTATTGAATTCGCAGGAGTGCTGACATCAAATATCAGTATTGAATCTGGATGCATGCATCGGCGCGAGTTCTCCAGAAGCGTCACAACATCAGCAGGATGCTGCAGATAGTTCAAGCCGTCGTAGAGAAGCAGACCTACATCAAATGAGGATCGACAACTAAAACCCAAAAAATCATCGACATAGAACTGCACGTCCGTCGGGTCCGTCCGTGTTTCTGACTTCAGACGCGCCTGATGTATCATTGCCTCGGACGAATCGAATCCGGCATACTGCAGATCGACAAGGTCTGTCAAAAACAACGCCAGCGAGCCAGTTCCACAGCCCAGTTCCAGCATTGTAGATCCACCTGGACAGAATTCATGTATGAGCTCAGAGATATAAATAGCCCACGCATGATAGTCCACGTGCATCATTACCTCGTCGTATATCGGCGCAAGCGCCGAATACGATTCCACGGTGAGCGGCTCTGTCATTTCCCTTCTGCCACAGGGGCAGTTTTTCGCAATCGAGCGTATGCTATGCTGCTTGCAACGTTAATTGCATGCAGCATGCTCGATTCCGTTGCATCGCCTTTTCCTGCGATATCGAATGCAGTACCATGATCGGGGGAAGTACGGACTATCGGGAGTCCGGCTGTGACGTTTACTCCACGATTGAACGCTATTGTTTTGAATGGAATGAGACCCTGGTCGTGGTAGTTTGCAAGGACTCCGTCATATTCGCGGTATTTGCGGGCTCCGAAAAAGCCATCGGCCGGGAAGGGTCCGACTACATTCAGGTCGGCATCCTGCGCGCTTTTCACAGCTTCCGCTATGATCGTCGCATCTTCCGAACCAATCACTCCCCCATCGCCAGCGTGGGGGTTAAGGCCGAGCACGGCGATCGCGGGATCACTGATCAGAAAGTCCGAGCGAAGACAGTCATCAAGAATTTCGATTTTTGCCCGCAGCAACTCAGGTGTAATGCGAGAAGGTACATCGGCAAGCGGAATATGACCCGTCGCAACGGCTACCTTCAGGTTAGCGCCCACCATCACCATCAGTACATCAGAGGAGCCTGTCGCGTCCCGTATGTGCTCAGTATGCCCGGGTATTTTGTACCCGGCCAGATTGACCGCTTCTTTGCTTATTGGCGCCGTGACCATCGCGTCTGCCAGACCCGACAAACAGAGCTCGATCGCGTCATCTACGGCGACCATTGACGTGCGCCCGGCTGCAGCAGATAGTTCGCCCCATTGGGGCGGGTCGCCCTGGCTACCATCTGAGGAATACACAACCACGTTCGACGTGAAAGGAGCTCCCCGCTTCCACTCGCCCGGGTCAACTGATATATCAAGGTGTTCAGCAGTCTTGCGCCAGACCGCTGGTGGTCCGACAAGGATGAACGTACTGGTTGTACCCTGCGACAACAATGTGGATACTGCCTTAAGCGCTACCTCGGAACCGATGCCGTTCGGATCGCCACATGTTATCGCTATTCCGCGCCCTGTCCTGGTATCGGATTCCACAGCTGGCACCCTGCTTACTTCTTTTTCGGGTTCGAGTAAGTCCGCAGATAGTCAAGCAGTAAACGAACACCGAAACCGGTGCCGCCAACCGACCGGTACGAATCAGCGGATAGCAGAAACGAAGGTCCGGCAATGTCGAGGTGAATCCACGGGTAATCGACAAAGTGTTCGAGAAACTTACCGGCTGTAATGGATCCTGCTGCACGACTGCCGACGTTCTTGATATCGGCGACATTGCTCTTGATATCTTCCCCGTACTTGTTAAATAACGGGAGTGGATGAACCCTGTCTCCCGAGCGTTCTCCAGCGGTGACCATGTCGGCAACACGGGATTCGAATCCATCGGTTCGATTCGTCATTACGGCGCCGACAAACTTACCGAGCGCAACTACTGCCGCACCCGTAAGCGTTGCCAGATCGATGACAAGTTCCGGGTTGTACGTAGATGCGTATGAAAGAGCATCTGCAAGAATCATGCGTCCTTCTGCGTCAGTGTTCAGCACCTCCACAGTTTTACCGGAATGCATTTTCACAACATCGCCCGGCACATAGGCGTTCTCGCCCGGGCGGTTATCCGTTGCCGGGATGAGCGCGACCACGTGAAGCGGAAGGTTCAATCTGGCAACACCTTCCATGGCACCAATCACCGCAGCGGCTCCGGCCATATCCGACTTCATCGCATCCATCGAATCTTTTGTCGGCTTCAACGAGAGTCCCCCTGTATCAAATACAACTCCCTTGCCAACAAGAACAACCGGTTTGGAATTGACGGCATTGTCAGGCTGCCATTCAAGAATCGAAAAAGTAGGTGGATCCATGCTGCCGCGATTGACTGCAAGCAGGCCTCCCATCTTTTCATCTTCAATGAGCGCCTTATCCCATACGGAAACAGTGTAGCCGTACTTCTCACCGGACCGCTCAATAGCTTTGGCCAACAGCACCGGAGTCTTTTCATCCGGGGACGTGTTGACAAGATCTCGCGCCGTGATCACGCTTTCGGCTACGATCCGGCCACGGTCGGCACCCTTCCTTGCGGCTTTGTCATTACTCGATGAGTGCACGACTAGTCGCTGTGTACCTTTGAACGACGAAGACGAATTGGTTCGGTACCGATCGAATCGATAGGACCCCAGTACAAATCCTTCAACAAGCGCCTGCGCCGACATCTCTGCATTGTCAAGGTAGGATGGTACAACTATAGCCGCTGTTTCCACCTTAAGATCATGACATGTTGATGCGCCACGGGCTGCCGAGTCGCGGAGGTGCTCAAACTCATTCTCCGGGTCGCTGTCAACGCCGACCAACACGAGGCGTCGACTGTTGAGCTCGGAAGGGTAAGCAACTACTGCCTCTCCTTTTTTTCCGGTAAAGTCTTCAAGAGCTCGATTCACTCCATCATCTTCCAGCGCCTTCAAAGACGTAGCCAGCTTCTCCCTGTGATCTTCAGAACACGGGACGACCATCATGTCGACATCAAGTTCTTTCAGGGCAATCGTTGTTACGGAAACTTTCATACTCACTTATTACGTTGTTTTTCTTCCATGAGAGATGAGAGCAGAGCTACCTCTTCATCTGAAACTTCGGTTGATTCGTCGGTCGGGCCGAGATATTTCGGTGCCAGCGCCAGTGCTTGTTCCACGGCATCCTGTAGATCGCCGTCTACAAAGGCACCGGAGGCGTTCTGATGTCCTCCACCGCCGATTGCACGCGCAAGCTGGTCCACTCTGTATCCGGCCTTGGAGCGAAGACTGATTTTAACGCCACTGTCCGTCTCGAAAAAAAACAGTGCGACGCACACATTTTCTATCGACAGGATATAGTTCACAAATCCTTCGGTGTCATCTCTGTCGGCACCTGCATCCCTTAGCATTTGCTGAGTGACTACGAGATACCCGAGCCTTCCATCCTCTGTAAGACGAATACTATCCAGGGCACGGCCAAGCAGGCGCAGTCCGCTGAGCGATCTGCTGTCGAATATTGCATCGTGAACAGACTCAGGTTTTACACCGCCGCGTTCAATGATGTCTGCCACCGCCCTGTGAACCGTCGCGTTTACGTGACTGTAGCGAAAAGAGCCTGTGTCCGTCATGATCGCGGTATACAGTGCCGTCGCTATTTCTGAATCGATGCTGTCCGGGTCGATCGCAGAAATTATCTCGTATACGAGTTCACCGGTCGACGACGCAGACTCCCTGACGTATTTTGCGTCAAACCATTTTTCGGGACCGGGATGATGATCGACGAGAAGCTTTACGGCCGGACTGTTTAGAACGGCATCCCCAAGTCCACCCAGGCGGTTCTGAGAGTTGGTGTCAACGATTACGATGCAATCCGCACCTGAAATCGCCTCCCGCTGTACCATGGACCCGTCAAAAATAGTAACGCGGTCCGACTGAGGCAGCCATTGGAGATTCGGCGAAACGTCATCAGTGTTCATCATGGCAACTCGCTTGCCTTGCTTCTCCAGGAAGAGGCCCAGCGCGAGTTGCGACCCGATAGCGTCACCATCGGGTTTCAGGTGTGTAATGATCACAAAACTGTCGTGAGACAGCAGATGTTCGATGAAAGGGTTGATGGTGCTTACGACGCGGCTTGCTAAAAAGGAGGCGATAAAACGCGAAAGAGGCTTGAAATGTTCAGAGCGGCCGCCTGCTTCTCGCTTTATTCGTTAATAGTCGTTCCCACTCGTAGCAGTACATCACTCGCCTCAACCGGGGTCGGTTGATCGATGGGAGCCGACCCTTGCGCCAAGCAGAATTGCCACAAATTTTGTCACGAGCGATATTGCTGTGAAGATCGCCAGCCGCCTTGTCATGCCCACTGACCCTGTAATAGCAAGGTCCATGACGGCATAGATAACCCAGATCCCGATCGCTGATTTTGTGGCGAGATCATCCGGCCACCTTCTTGCGATCCACCATCCAAGGCCAAAGATCAGGGGCGCCCCGACAAAAATGGTGCTGTACGGAGCCGAAGCCTCGGCGAACTGCTGATAGAATTCCGGAGTCTGGCCCGGGTTAATTGCATACGCATACACAGCGACAAGGAGTATGCTTGCGCCCACGTTGACAATCATATAGAGTACTGCCAGGCCGAGTAATTTCAAGATATGTCGCCAGGTCATTCCAGCCCCCGAATATGTTGTACAAGACGGTGTCGTCCACTCGTGGTTCAGAAAACATCCCGCCTGATACCGATGAGCAAGATGGCGAGGCCACTGTGGTCGACGAAATCCTCGAGCGTGATGATCCCTGCCTCTCTGATCAGCCCGAGATGCATGCAAAACGGGTGACCGTGCACTGAAGAGGCCCTCCTCTTACTGTCCGAGAATCCTCCAAACAGGATAAGTCAAATTTATCACACCCGACACCCGCAATCTTGTCGATTTCGGCTCGACAAGCTTGTCGCAAGGCGGTAATCACAGAAATAAACAAAGCCTGCCCTCAGAAAAGAGAGCAGGCTTGATTCACACCGAAGGTTGGCGTGCAGTTTATGCCGCGCGTCATCCCTTCACGACTTTAACTGACTGCGAGGACGGCTTTAATGGTTCGCTTGATACCCTCATCCTTCTCAAAGCCGACGGCACGAGTCAGGTAACCGTCAACAAGAGGACTATGGAGCGAGCCGAGAGCGACAACCGCGAGACGACGCAATTTTACGTTATCGGCTTCTCGGTAGATTTTCATCATACTGATTGTAGCCCCTCTCAAGTCAACACTATCCTGATACAGGATTGCGTATCGAAGAGCAGACTCACGAAGTCCTGGATGGTCCGAGTTGATTGCAGCGACCAGATGTCCGGAGTACGCACTCCAGTCTGCTGCAGACATTTCAGTTGCTGCTTTGGGAAGTTCCAGGTCCGTTGTACTTGCCTGTATCGAAGTTGCCGGAACGGCGATCAGCAGTGCTAACGCTGCCGCAAATAGTTTGAAGTGATTCATGGTTCTATGCCTCCTAAATTTGACAGGCAGTACGGGAAACACGAATGACGGGTTACTGCACCTGTTGGAATTAGGGGTCGACCGGTAGAATGTCGATGCTGACCGGCGTAACAGCTATCCCCAGGCGATGCTGGAAGCTCCGATCAACCACCTTCTCTACTTTGAAATCTTCAAACCCTTTAGATCTTTTGCCGATAGGAGATTAACGTCGTAGGTCGTCACTCGCCGGTTTGAATCGAAGTGATTTTGTAGCGCGATCTGGATCATTCTATCCAGAAGCTCCGAAAATGGTACTCCTGTCGGCTCCCACAGGTAGAAAGAGAACGAGCCGGGGATTGTATTGATCTCGTTGAAATACAGCTGACCGGTTTCTTCATTCATCATCAGGTCAACACGCGCTACCCCTGCACACTCAAAGAGTTGAAAGATGCGGACTGCGATGGCTCTGGCCCGTTCGGAGATACCATCAGCAACGGGCGCTGGAATTAGCCTTTCCAGTGATGCCATGCCTTCAGTCGCGTCTGGCGTCTTACCCTTTCCGCTGCTGCCCCGCATGTATTTGTCGCCAAAGGTCAATAGTTGGTCAGACGATACCGGCTGCTCAAGAACACTTGCCTGCGCATCGTCCGCAGTACCCAGGACCGAGCAATTCAATTCAATCAGATTTTGAACGGCCTGCTCCACGATGACCTTATCATCGTAGCGAAAAGCTTCCTCGATCGCACGGTCAAGTTCTTCACGGGTGGCTGCCTTTGAAATCCCGATCGACGAACCGAGTCGTGCCGGTTTGACGATCAACGGAAGGCCAAGCGATTCAATACACCGCTCGAGAACAGCCTCCTCACTACCTGCCCACTTGGATTCACGGAAAGCCATGTAGTCTACCACGGGCACACCCTCTGCCCTGCAGATCTGTTTCGTTATCACCTTGTCCATTCCCAGAGCCGATGCAAAAACACCGGAACCTGTATACGGGACGTTTTGCGATTCAAGCAAGCCCTGGATTGAACCATTTTCGCCTGCACCTCCGTGCAGGCCGACCAGAACGACGTCAACGCTGATGGATTCGGGACGGCGGATTCCAAATCGTTTTTGTTCAACTGGCATCAACAGGAGCTTACCCAATTCTCCCTTGACGGGCATTACCCGCGTGGCGGTCTCCAACAGCGAGACCAGATCGGAATAGCGTTCAAGATCAGAAAGCTCGTCGCCGGTATACCAGCGTCCGTCTTTGGCGATATATACAGGAACCGGATGATACTTTTCACGATCAAGCGCTGCCATTGCTTGCATCGACGAAATAACTGACACTTCGTGCTCTGGGGAGACTCCACCAAACAGAACGCCTACTTTTAAAGCAGATTGCTTGCTTTCGATCTTCATCGACTTATTGAAGTTATTGGGTATAACCGGAATTATCTTCTAGATCATCACTAGCTCGGCAGCGGACTTTGCGACTTGCAGTAATATCTGACATTCATTCGAATCTCGAAGCGTTGAACACGGCGTTTCGCGAGATCGATTCCAGGGGGGTTGATGCAATATACTGTCTTGGAGACATTGTCGGCTATGGTGCCGAAGCTTCTCCATGTATCGACATCGTTCGCGAGCGCTGTACCGGTGTCGTTGCAGGAAATCACGATCAGGCTGTCGCGATCGACAGGGGCGTGTCGTTTTTACCAAAAGATGCGCAGAAAGCAGTATTTCAGAACCGGGAGCAGCTGTCGGAAGATCAGCTACACTATCTGGCGGGTCTCCCTCTGTTGATCGAGGAGAACGACTGCTGTTTTGTACACGCGTCACCACAGCATCCGGCCTCGTGGCTTCGAATAGAGTCGATGGTCGTTGCAATGGATCAATTCAAGTACTTTGAATCGCCTGTTTGCTTCATCGGACACACACACATCCCCGCCGTGATGTCCGATCAGCTGGGAGTTCTGCGGGTGCGTAAAGGGCACCGTTTTCTCATTAATGTCGGCAGTGTCGGGCAGCCCCGGGATCAGAACCCACGACTCAGCCTTGCTTTCTACGAAACAGAGGCTATGAATCTGGACATGGTTCGACTTCCGTATGATACCGAGAAGACGATTCAGAGTATCACGAACGCAGGGCTGCCGAGGCGACTCGGGCAGCGCCTGAAAGCCGGCCTTTAGGCAGCCGCTGTCACGGATTCACGAAGCCACAGCATTTCACGATTGTAGATTCCAAAAGGTCTCCCAACCATCGTCGATCCGATGAACGGTGTGTTGTGGCTTTTTGATTTGATGTCAGCTTCGGTGAACGTCCATTCAGTCGTTGCATCAAATATAGTGAGGTTCGCCGGCGAACCCGACGCAATTGCCGGATTTGGCATTCCCAGTATGTCGCGTGGTCCGGTGGTCAGTAGTCGAACCGCATCGATGACCGAAAGCACTCCCGGGCGAATGAGCTCTCGACCGATCAGTCCCCATGCAGTTTCGAGCCCGATGATTCCAAAGGGAGCCGCGATGAACTCTACCTCTTTTTCAAACGAGGCGTGTGGTGCATGATCCGTGCAGATAGCCTGAATCGTTCCGTCGCGAAGACCTTCCTTGATCGCAAGAATATCTGCATCTGTTCTCAGTGGCGGGTGCATTTTCACTGCAGTCGAATACGATGAGTCTTCGACCGCCTGATCCGTCAATGTGAAATGATGCGTACATACTTCTGCCGTAACATTGATACCTCGCGCCTTTGCATCTCTTACAAGATCGACTGCACGGCCGGTCGAAATGTGAGCGACATGAACGTGTCCTCCGGTAAACTCGGAAATCAGGATGTCTCGAGCGATCATGACCTCTTCAGCCAGACCCGGAATGCCAGGTACGCCCAGTCTGGTCGACACAACCCCTTCATGCATATGTCCATGCGGATTAAGGGAGAGATCTTCCATGTGATTGATAATTGGCTTACCCAGCATCGAAGAATACTCGAGAGCTCTTCTCATCAGGCCAGCATCGTAGACCGGATCCCCGTCGTCGCTGAACGCTACAGCGCCGCCCTCCGTCAGGTCTGACATCTCGGTCAGCTCCTTTCCTTCTCGCTCGCGCGAGACGCAGGCGATCGGATGAACGTCGACAGGTGTCTTTTCACCGCGTTCAATAATAAACTCCACTACGTCCCGCGTATGGATCGGCGGATCCGTATTCGGCATGCATGCGACGGCTGTAAATCCGCCTGCCATAGCCGCAGCGCACCCGGTGGCAATGGTCTCTTTGTGCTCCTGCCCTGGCTCGCGGAAATGAACATGCATGTCCATCCATCCGGGAGATATCATCTTACCGTTACAATCGACAATATCTACACCCGGAGCTTCAATATCGGATTCAACACGACTGATGACCCCGTCTTGCACGAGCACATCCGCGACAGTGATAGTTCCAGCAACCGGATCGAGGACTTGTCCTCCTTTAAAAAGTACGTTTGATGTTTTCAATATGGATTCCTTGTCGTTTGCCAGATCTACAGGTTGGCTTTCAAATAGTCCGTGAGTTTGGTGAACACGTTCAGCCGGGTAGAGCCACCAAAAATTCCATGGTTCTTACCGGGATACATCATGAAATCGAATTGCTTGTTTTCTCGTTGCAGTGCGTCGATCATCTGGACCGCGTTCTGAAAGTGTACGTTGTCGTCAAAGTCTCCGTGTACGATCAACAACTTCTGGTGTGGCTGCAGTCGATCAGCATATGTTTGAGGTGCGCCGACATCGTAACCCTCGGCATTTCGCTGAGGTGTTGACATGTAACGCTCGGTGTAAATAGTGTCGTACAATCGCCAGTCTGTCACAGGTGCGACAGATAGACCTACCTTGAAAGTCTCGGGGCCATCTCCATACAGTAGTGACAGCAATGTCATATATCCACCGTAGGACCATCCCCATATTCCAATCCGGTCGGCGTCAACATAGTCAAGAGAGCCAAGATATTTTGCAGCTGCAATCTGATCTTCTGCTTCCAGTTGTCCCAGGCGTTTGTAGGTCCCGCTCTTGAAGGCTTTGCCTCGCCCTCCGGTGCCGCGGTTGTCGACACTGGCGACGATGATCCCCAGTTCTTCCGCGAGGTATGCATGCCACAACACTCGTGAACCGCCCCACGAATTGCGCACTGTCTGCGAGCCGGGACCACCATAGACGTACATCAGGACGGGATACGATTTTGAGTTGTCGAAATTCGACGGTTTCATCAGGTAGGCATTCAATGGAGTACCGTCCGCGCCCGGAACCTGAACAAACTCGGGTTCGGGAACAGTGTACGCCGCAAGTGTCTCCATGAGCTGGCTATTGCTCTCCAACGTCTTGATCAGCTGTCCATCACGGCTGTACAACCCGGTGACCGGTGGCATCATCGCCTCCGAGTAGGTACCGATGTAGTAGCGAAGATCTGAAGACATATTGACGTTGTGCGTGCCGTCTCCCCGGGTTATCTGTACCGGCGATGCTGTCATCTCCTGTTCGGTTCCAGATAGCGATACCTGGATCGAGTACAGGTTTCTTTCAAGCGGAGAATCGATGGCGGCCGTGAAATAAGCTGTCCCGGTTTCCTCGTCGATTCCGTGGAAGCTTTGGACATCCCAGTTTCCGGAGGTGATCGGAGTCACCAGTTCTCCGTTCGTGCGATAGAGATACAGATGATTGTAGCCACTTGCCTCACTCATCCAGACGAAATGCTTTCCATCATCGAGAAATGTCAGTTTCTGTGATTCTACGTCGATCCATGTGGGTTCAGACTCTTGTATGACCGTAGTCATTGAGCTGTTGTCTGCAAAAAGAAGATCAAGATCATTTTGATCTCTGTCGAGCCGCATCATCCACACATCAGATTCTCCGTCGACTTCCGGCGTCCATCCCATCCGGGCGATATACTCGTGCGTATCGCCACCCGTATTCCAGGTGTCGGTATCGATGAACTTGATTTCGCCCGACGTGATGTCGACAACACCTACCTGAACTTCGCTATTGTCTTCTCCAGCCTTCGGATACCTAAAAGACACGTATTCGGGATACAGGTCCCTCAGATCCGTCATTGCAAAATCGCGTGTCTTGGATTCATCGAGCTTGAAGAACGCCATCGATCTGCTGTCGGGGTTCCAGCTCCAGCCATCCCTTAGCCCGAATTCCTCCTCGTACACCCAGTCAAAGGTACCGTTTATAATTGCTCCCTCTGACCCGTCGAAGGTCAGCTGCTTCTCTTCGCCTGTAGCGAGGTCAACTACAAAGAGGTTGCGATCCCGCACGAAGCCAATGGATGATGCATCCGGACTAAGCTTTGCGAACATCTGAAATCCTTTACTCCGGTCACTGAGCGGTCGCAAGGCATGGGACTCAGTATCGTAGATGTAATAGAACCCTTTGGTGTTTTGTCTCCACACGCGCTCCGAATCTGTGTACAGGAGAGCAAGCTTCCCATCCGGGCCGAAGTCATACCCTTCGATTTCTATGACGCGGCCGACATCCTCTGCGAA
Organism: Rhodothermales bacterium; assembly: GCA_013002165.1. Lineage (GTDB taxonomy): Bacteria > Bacteroidota > Rhodothermia > Rhodothermales > JABDKH01 > JABDKO01. The sequence goes on from JABDKO010000085.1 coordinate 15,229, forward strand.
CAGTTTAGATCCGTCCAGAACGACTTCACGATTGTCCGTTTCAAGATTGTAACTGATTATGTCGGTGCCCGTTGTTGCTTTCTGGTCGATAGAAGTAACGACAGGGCCATCGTCCGTCCATCTTCCACCTCGAAAGAATGCCGGCGAGAACTTGCGCGAATTGTGAATGTCTTCGAGAGTTAACTTCGGCGACTCCTGTGGATCGGCTGTCTGAGCTTTAGAATCTGCGTAGCAGAGCGCAAAGACAAGGAAAAGTGCCGGTACTATCCGGACGTGCTTCATAACGTCAGTAAGATATGATTTGGATCGTTGTAGCGGATTGGTACACAAATATAGAACTTCCGTTCGCTGTCGGGACGGCCCCGAGCGCGAAGTGATGCATTTTTCAAGATCAGTGCCGACTTGTGGCGTCACGGGTACGAGGGGGTTCGGGTTTCTTGTGATCACTCGAGCGATTGGTCGAGCAGATCGAGGATTCGCACGGCTTCGGCCTGCGGTCCGGTGAACTCGCGGATCACATGGCGTTGCCAGTAGAGGCGTGACGACAACGCTCCGATCAGCTCGGTGTCCACAGTTATTTCGCTCTTTGCCGCCAGCTTGGAGGGAGATAATGTGCCGAGTAACAACTCGTATTCCCGCATCGAACGAGCGTCCATCAGACGCCATAGGAGAGGCTCAAGTTGAAACACGACCATCTCGCGAGCTGTAACCTCATCCTCGGTCACATCCGCCATCACACCCTCCCACTCGGATAGCGCTGTTCGCAAAACCCGGTCACGGATAAGCTGCAGGCGTCCCGTCGCGAGCATCCCATCGAGGACACCCTGGCTAAACTGGGTGGTCGTCGGTATGAGGGCCCACGCCAGAGTAGTGTCAGCAACGGAGGTTTTCGGCGCCCCGTCCTGTCTGGCATTGGCGATGATGTCAATGGTCTCAGCTACCGCTTGCTCGACACGCTGGTGCTTTTCGACCTGTTTCTCGAGGTCAGCTGCGACCTCTGTAAACTCGATTCTAAGGCCCTGGAGCAAATCCTGCTCCTCGGCTCGATCTGCCCGTGTCTGACCCCAGGCCGTCACCTGAAAACCAATTACTACACCAAACACTACAATCGTCAGCTCCAGAACTACGGCAAACCAGTTCTGCTCACGGACGGCTTTGGACAGGCGGCCGAGGATTGTCCAGGGGCGCTTGTGTTTACTGGAAGGTTGGCTCGGCACGGGAGCGTTCGAGTCGGTCATCTACTCAATTCTTTTTCAATGCTGGACTGCAGTTTAGAAATCTGGGCAATTGTCTGTTCGTAGACGGGTATCTCTGAACTGACTATTATCTGTCTTCGATAGGCCATCAAATTGTGGAAGTACCTGTCGCCAGCAATTTGATCGTAGGAAAAAGGCGTCGCTGTTACCCCAAAGACAAGATCCTCAAAGTGGGTTAGAAAGTACGGCCGCATGATACCCAGGACAGCACTCCGCTGAGTCTCCTGAATTTCAACAAGTATCCTGTACCTCAGATCATACAGACGCGTCACATCAGATCGAAGTGCCGCATTTGAGATCAAACCAAGACCTCGCGACTTGAGCGATTCATATGGAGACGTGTTTACCGCAACGATGCCCAACACATACACACTCCCGAAGTAGGCATCGAGAGAATCGCTATAGGGACGAGCAGCCTCGAGGTGTTCACTCAACGCATCTATCTTTTTCACTGTCTCCCGGAATGTGGCTAGCTGAGTGGATAGAATAACGAGGTCATTTTGTAGAGCAGTTTGCAGCTCATCAAGCACGATTCTCTCCTGGGCTGCCTCCTGCTTCCCCTGCCACCACGCATTGAGGGCGAGGGCGACGAGGACGCCAACAACAACTACAAGAATTTCGGCAGCGAACCAGCGTATTTTTGGTCGCCAGTCCCAGGATAAGCTATTGCCGGCTGGGCTGGCGAGATCGTTGTCGTGGTCGTCTGGCGCGGAAGGAACAGTGACATCGGTCATAATTGGAGGCTCTCACGCTCATAGCCATTCGTCAAGTGAGGACGAATTGCAGCTTTGCCTCTAAATATAGAACTTCTTGCTTCTTCTGCGAACCTCGTATTGTGATACGGTTCTCTCCTCAAGTCCGAACGTTACTCGAATGACGAATCCTCAAACCTCATCGGAAAGCACTCTGTCCAACTCGTGGCTCGAGTTAGACACTGCGCGCCTCAGGTCAAACATTGAAGTACTACAGGATGCTTCACGACCGGCGAAAGTGGTTGGAGTCGTAAAAGCCAATGCATACGGGCATGGAGCTGTTGCTGTCGCAAATATACTTCTTCAATCGGGAGTCGAAAGGCTTGCAGTAGCGACAGTCCAGGAGGGTATCACCCTTCGCGACGCGGGTTTTGATGTTCCCATCTTCGTGCTCGCTGCACCGCTACCGAAATTCCTCGACCTATATCGAACGTACAATCTAGAGCTAACGATTCCATCCATCGAGTCAGCGCAGTTTGTGGCCGACAGCATTGACGCAGAATCTGGCGGAGTCGACTGTCACATCAAGATCGACACCGGTATGGGTCGGATTGGATGCCAGCCCGACCATGTCCGTGATATTGTCGCGATACTTTCGTCCAATCCGGGAGTTCGCATTCGTAGTCTGTGGACACACCTGGCCCGCTCGACCGATGCTGATGGCATCTATTCCGGCGAACAGGTCGACCGCTTCGTCGATGCGGTAAAAAACCTTCCAAACATTGAAAACATTGCTCTGCATGTTGCCAGCTCATACGCTCTGAACACGTCGCGCAGAAGTATCTCCGTGTGGTCAGGAGATACCTGGACGCGAATCGGAGTCGCGTTGTACGGGATGATGGATCAGCGCGGCCTGGAGGACACACTTGACCTTGAACCTGTTCTCCGGTGGACGAGCGAACTGGTACAGATCAAGCGTGTCGCTCAGGGATCTCCAATTTCATATGGTGGCCGCTGGGTGGCGCAGCGACCATCACTGATAGGCACTGTTTCGGTGGGTTATGCTGATGGTTATTCCCGACAAATGGAAAATCGAGCGGAAGTGGGTATCCGCGGCGAGCGTTTTCCCGTAGTGGGCGCGATCTGTATGGACATGATTATGGTCGATCTTGGAAGTCTTGAAGATCAACAGAGGTTCAACATTGGCGACGAGGTCGTATTAATGGGCAGAGGTGGCCCGAGCGTGTTTGAACTGGCCGACTGGGCGAAGACCATTTCCTACGAAATAACGACATCGATCACGGCACGGGTCGGCCGAACGGTAATCTAGCGCGGTTTCAATTGTTTAGATTCAGCGTAGAAAATGTGAAGTTCTTTAAGCTGAGGGTTGTATATTACCCTTCTAGGCGCGCCTTGAGGCGCTGAGAATGTCGTTATTAATAGAATATGCAGATCAAAAATGGCAACAACATCCGACCCTTCAGAAATTACTATTCTCCTTGTTGACGACGAAGAGGATGTCGTCGAGGTAGTTAGTCATTTCTTCGCCCAGGAAGGATTCAACTTACTCAAGGCGTACGATGGCGAGCAGGCACTGGCCAAAGCAACACCGGACGTGGATCTCATCATCCTGGACATCATGCTTCCCGGTCTCGACGGTTACGAAGTATGTCGCCGCCTCCGCTCGCGAGTAGAGACGGAAACGATTCCAATCATCTTCCTGAGCGCCAAGATTGAAGAACAGGATCAGGTACGCGGCCTGATGCTTGGTGGCGACGGTTACCTTACAAAGCCCGTATCACCGCAGGTTGTGCTCGCGCATGCGAAAGCAATCCTGCGACGAAGCGGCGTGGAAGAAAGCCGTACGCTTGAGGTCAACAACCTGAAGATTTTTGAAGACGAGTATCGAGCTTCTCTGGATGGTCGTGATCTTGGTCTTACTCTGACAGAATTTGAGCTCCTGAGATACCTGTGCCGTCACCCGCGCAAGGCGTTCACCCGTCAGCAGCTGCTGGAGACGATCTGGAAAGATGCCATGATGGTTACCGAGAGAACAGTCGATGCGCACATTAAAAATCTCCGCGAAAAGCTCGGCGATTTTGCGCAGCATATTCAGACTGTTCGCGGCGTCGGGTATCGATTCGTACAGGAAGAGGTCTCGGAAGCGCAGTAGGTGCCGAAGCCTCACCGGTAGATTTCTATGCAATCTGTTTCAGGTCGGCTGCGCCAGAGCTTCGGGAAGGCCCTTCCCGACAGCGCATCCACGCAGACCTGGATGTTTCTCACACTGGCTGCCTTCGTCGGACTCGCTGTGGTTCTGGTGGGACTGTACGTGTTTATCGTCCTGAAGGCTGAGGTTCGGGAAGCTCTCGAAGACACGCTCAAGCAGCGAGCCCAACGGATCGCGCTGATTATCGAACAGGCCGAGACCCGTGAAGAACGCGAAGATGTCGTTCAGAGTCTGGCACAGTATGCCGACATCCGGATATCAATTCTGGACGAGAACGCCATGATCTGGGATGCGATAGGGAATCACCTGTCGCTCGGAGCAATGCAGGCGGGCGGGCCACCTCTGGAGCGCCTGATTGAGGGTGGCGATCCTGTAATCGAAGTCTACAACGAAGGCGGGATACACACCCACTTCGTAACACTGCGTCTGCAGGGATCGAGACTATCGATTCGTGTAGGACAACCGTCACCGCCACTGCTTGGACTGGTTCAGCAAATGCGAACGACGCTCATTGTCGGGATGATAATGGCTCTGTTCCTTGCGTTATTGGGTAGCTGGATTTCAGCTCAGCTGGTAACCGTGCCGCTTCAGAAGATTCGAAAAAGCGCTCGCTCCATTTCGGAGGGAGATCTCGATTCTCAGATCCTTGTAGACTCGCGTGCGTCGGAATTGCAGGATCTTACCAGTAGCCTGAACCGAATGTCCGACAGCTTCAAGGAAAAGATTGAAAACCTGGAACGGATGGCATCTCTCCAGAATGAATTCATCGGAAACGTCTCTCATGAAGTTCGCAATCCCATATTCGCCGTTGGCGGCTTCCTGGAAGCACTGGCGGTCCCTGGAATGTCTGATGCTCAGCGTGAACTCTATGCTGAAAAGGCACTTGCAAATCTTCAGAGACTGACAAATCTGTTCAACGACCTTATCGAGATCGCAAGGCTCGAGTACCGCGAGGATCTGGTTCATCGCGAGCCGTTCAACATTTCTCAGCTGATTGAAGAGGTCGTCGAAGTATTGAGACCGAAGGCGGGCGAAAAGAACGTTTATATCGACGTAAGGATGGAGAACCTTGACGTCGATGCCGACCGCAATCGTATTCGTCAGGTACTGATTAATCTCGTGGAGAACGCCATCGCGTATTCCGATTCAGGGACTATCACGGTGGACGCTCATCGCCATGGCGATAAAGTGCGTATAGAAATTGACGATGAAGGCCGTGGAATGAGTCCCGAGCATCTGGAGCGCATTTTTGATCGATTCTACAGGGTGGATCCGGACAGATCCCGTAAGAGCGGCGGTACCGGCCTCGGTTTAAGCATCGTAAAACAAATCCTGCAGGCGCATGGTGAACCTATTGTCGTTGAAAGCCATCATGGCGTTGGATCACGTTTTCAGTTTGAACTACCATATGCCCTCCCGATAAATGAATCTGACGCTGTAGAAGTGGGCATAACCTGACGATTATCAGTTTATAACGCACCAAACAAATCCGGGCGTTTCTCGTTATCATTTTATCTGCCCCGGCGCCTGCGGTGTCCTTTCGCCGGATCAACTTTTAACAGTAAAAACAGCTTTAGTACAGCATGAAATCCAGTAGTGCCGAGAAAACCAGTTCGACAACGGATCATCAGAATGGCCAGAATGGACATTCAGAACCGAAGCCGACCATCGATAGCAACTTCGAAATCGGCACTCTTGATGTTGGAGATTTCAAGAAGGAGGACCTTCGCGACATTCTTCGAACCATGATGCTCAGTCGAGCGCTCGATGACAAGATGCTGACGCTCTTGAAACAGGGCAAGGGATTCTTCCATATAGGCAGCTCGGGGCATGAGGCAGTTCAGGCAGCGGTCGGATTCAACTTTCGCGGTGGTTACGACTGGTTTTGTACCTACTATCGCGACCTTTGCACTGTCCTGTCAGTCGGAATGACAAGTCGGCAGGTGATGCTCGCACACTTTGCAAAAGAGGCTGATCCAAGTTCAGGGGGACGACAGATGTCGGAACACTTTGGGTCGCGTCCTCTGAATATCATGACGACGTCCTCGTCCGTCGGTGCTCAATTTCTACCTGCTCTAGGTTTCGGTCTGGCGACTCTCCGTGACACCGATGACGCCGCGGTTTATTGCTCCTGCGGTGAAGGAGCGACATCACAAGGCAGTTTCCACGAAGCCCTCAACTGGGCTACACGAACCAAAGCACCGGTGCTCTTTTTGGTACAGGATAACGGCTACGCCATCTCTGTGCCCTCGCGTGATCAGGTCGCAGGCGGCACGCCCTACAAACTGGCGGCCGGCTATGACGGTCTGCACCGAGCAAGAGTAGACGGAACTGATTTCTTCGCTAGTGCCGCGGTCCTCAGGGCAGCGACAGAAAAGCTGAGATCCCGTCAGGGACCGGTTTGCGTCGTCGCCGACGTTGTCCGCCTTCTCCCCCACTCATCGTCCGACGACCATAATAAATACAGGTCGAAAGAGGAGTTGGAGAAGGATAGACAAACAGATCCGATAGTAAATCTGCAGAACCGTTTGGTACGGGCAGAGCTTTTTGAGCAATCCGACTTCGAGAAGCTGCAGGCTGAAGTCAAGCAGGAGGTGAACGAATCCACCGCGTGGGCTGAAAGTCAGCCGGACCCTGATCCGTCTTCAGCGACAAAGTATGTTTTCTTTGAGGGTGACGATAATCTTACCTATGAATCGGGCGATACGGAGAACGGCGAGCCCATAGTTCTTGTCGATGCGATAAATCATGCGATCTCCGAAGAGATGGAAATTAACGACAGGGTCATCGTGTTCGGCGAAGATGTAGCCGGCGGAAAAGGTGGCGTTTTCACTGCGACGCGTGGTCTGACAGACAAATTTGGAGAAGACCGGTGCTTTAACTCGCCGCTCGCAGAAGCGTCAATAATCGGTTCTGCTGTCGGATTTGCTGCAGCAGGTTGGAAGCCCGTCGTGGAAATTCAATTTGCTGACTATATCTGGCCGGCAATGCAGCAGCTCAGAAACCAGGTTGCACCCTTCCGCTACCGCTCGAATGACGCCTGGAGCTGCCCGATGGTTATTCGTGTTCCATGCGGCGGATACATCCACGGTGGTCTGTGCCACTCACAAAATATCGAAAGTATTTTCGGTCATACTCCCGGATTCAAGATAGCCATGCCGTCAACCTCGGCAGACGCCAAAGGCTTGCTGAAGGCGGCGATCCGAATGCAGGATCCGGTTATTTTTCTGGAACACAAAGCACTGTACCGCGCAGCATCAGCACGGTCACCCGAGCCTGATGCAGATTACCTGCTACCGTTCGGTAAAGCCCGCCTGGCTCGAGAAGGAACTGATCTTACGGTCGTTTCTTACGGGATGATGGTTCACAAGTCAGTCAACGCAGCCCGCATCCTTGAGAAGGAAGGGGTTTCTGTAGAGGTTGTAGATATCCGGTCGATTGTCCCGCTTGATACGGAGACAATCCTCAACTCGGTCCGCAAGACAGGGAAGGTAATTGTCGTCTACGAAGATCACGAGTTTATCGGATTCGGGGCGGAAATCGCAGCTCAAATTGCGGATGCTGCTTTTGAAAGTCTGGATGCACCCGTTCGTCGACTGGCCGGAGCGTACTCTCCTATCCCGTTTGCCGATCCGTTGGAGAAAGCAGTTCTTCCTCAGGACGATACAATTCTATCCGCCATCCGTGAACTCGCGTCATACTAGGCGAAAGTGTCGTTACGGATAATGAGACAACCGCAATTTTTCGCACTGCTGTTATTGAGTTCTCTTGCGGTGGCAAGTGCTTCGGCACAAGCGTGGACACAACCAGCCGGCAACGCCTACCTTAAAGTTGCACACGGTCGTACCGCCGTGCATGAGCAGTTTGACCTTGATGGAAACGTTATTCCATTCATCGAGGGCGTGGCTGGCGATACATTTCTCGACCGCAGCGTCTACCTGTACGGAGAGTTTGGAGTAATCCCGGGTTTTACTTTCGTTGCGATGGTGCCCATCAAGAACCTCACTGTCATTGTCGACGAAGGAATTGAGCAGGCGACGGTTGGTATCGCCGACATTGAAGTTCGCGGCCGACTCGACCTGCGTCCGCTACTTGGCGCGACGGGCGGAGCTCTCGCATCAGCCTTCTCGGTCGGGGCGCGTCTGCCGACAGGTTATACCCGTAATTTGTCCCCCTCTGTCGGATCCGGACAATTGGATCTGCACATGTCTCTCAGTCTCGGTCGGAGTTTTCATCCTGTACCTGTCTATGCGCAGGCCAGTGCAGGTTTTGAGAACCGTTCACGCGTGTTCGGGCTTTCGAGAACGATCGATTGCACCGGTTCGAATGATATACCCTGTATTCCCGCTGATGAACCGGACTTTGACAACGAGTGGTTGTATTCAGCCGAGGTAGGAGTATCAGCCGGTTCGCGAATCCTCATTCAATTTCTCCTCAACGGAATCCGCTCGGTAAACGCACCTGAGGAATTATTCGACGTCACCAATCCGATTCCAACACGCCGGCGTTTTACGAAACTCGGTTCGGGCGTGACGGTTGCTGTTGGCAAGGGAGTCGGAGCGAGCTTACAGATTTTTCGGACAGCCTCCGGACGAAATACTATCCGGGCGACGGAGTACTTCTTCGGACTGGAGTATAAAATCACCAGGTAGTGCCAGACGGTCACGCACCTGCCAGAGCCTGATCAAGATCGGCAACCAGATCTTCGATGTCTTCAATTCCGACGCTCAATCTGATCAAGGAATTGTTGAGGCCTGTTTTCATTCGCTCCTCTTCGGGAATGGATGCATGCGTCATCGAAGCCGGGTGTTCGATCAAACTCTCGACTCCGCCAAGGCTCTCTGCAAGTGCGAAAACATTGGTTGACGATACAAGATTTTCGGCTGTCGCAAGACTATCATTCTTCAGTGTAAACGTGATCATCCCGCCGAAGTCCTTCATCTGACGTGCAGCAATTTCGTGGCCGGGATGGTCTGGCAGGCCCGGATACAAAACCCTGTCAACTTTCGGATGATCGGAAAGAAAGGATACGATTGCCCTGGCATTCTCGCAGTGGCGCTGCATCCTGATATGAAGTGTTTTTGTTCCTCGGAGCAGTAGCCATGAATCCATCGGACCCGGGGCGGCTCCTGTAGACTTGATCTGGAACATCAGCTTCTCCTCCCATTCGTCGCTGTTCGTGCAAATGGCACCACCGATCACATCGGAATGTCCACCGATATATTTTGTGGTCGAGTGCATGACCATATTTGCTCCAAGATCCAGCGGTCGCTGCAGGTACGGAGTCGCAAAAGTATTGTCGACGATGACATCGATTTCTGAACCACTCACCATGTCGGATATCGCTTTGATATCGATAATTCGGAGCAGCGGATTTGTCGGAGTCTCGAGCCAGATCATCTTGACATCGGGCGTGAGCTCTTTCTCCAGTTGAGAGAGGTCTGAAAGATCAATGAAGCTGAACTTCAGTCCAAAAGGTTCAAAGACTTGCGTGAAAAGTCGAAACGTGCCTCCATAGAGATCATTCGTCGAGATGATCTTGTCACCCGGCCGGTAGTTCTTGATGATTGCATCGATGGATGCAACACCAGACGAAAAGCATACACCATGTTTTGCGTTTTCGAGGGCAGCCAGATTTCCCTGCAACGCCGATCGGGTCGGGTTAGACACGCGCGCGTAGTCGTGTCCCTGATGGACTCCCGGCCGGGACTGCACGTACGTCGACGTCTGGTAGATAGGCGTCATGATTGCACCTGATGAAGGATCAGGTTGCTGGCCAGCGTGGACCGCCAGTGTACCAAAGCCCATGTCGGATTTTACTTTCATTGTAGTTGCAGAAGAATTGATAGATCGTACGAAAATAAAAAACCCGGATTCGAGTAACGAATCCGGGTTTCCTATCGATATAAATTACCGTTTACTCTTCATCGTAACCGGCGCATGAGGCTATGCTCTGTGCGCTCTCAAGCTGGTTGGTCTGAACGTATGCTGCGTAAAGCGCAACACAAATTCCAGCGGGGTCACCGTCGTTCATTTCTGTCAGCTCTTTTGCTCGTTCGAGCGGTCCAATGGCCATACTGAAGTTTTCTTTCTTCAGCTCGATAAGAGCATTGATTTCATCTTCGGCAGTCTTGATCTCAGCTGATGACATGTCAGAGCGATTCGCACGCAGTTCGTCGTCCATCTCATTGACCTGCTCAGCATACCCAACTGCCTTGTTCTGGTAAGCGGCACCAAGGTTGTAGTTGGCATTCGCATAGTCGGGATCAAGCTCAACAGCTTTTGAGAGATGAATGATCGCATTGTCATAGTCCTCATTTTCCAGTAGCAGCGAACCGTAGTTGTACTGGTACAACTTGTTATCTGGCTCCTCCTGGATCTTCTGCTTATACTTTGTCATCGCCCTGTCAAACATGCCCGCCATCTGGTAAGCATTTAGCAGCTGCGTCTGAACCTCAATGTTGCCGGGATCGACGCCTTCGGCTTTTTCAAGAATTGCAACTGCGTCTGCATAATTCTCTTTCATCTGGTAGATGCTCGCGAGGTACACGTATGTTTGAGGGTCCGTGTCTCCCATTTCAACCGCCTTTTCAAAAGGCATCGCTGCATCTTCCGTGCGGCCGGCGTTCATGAGCGCGTAACCACCGTTTACATAGGGCCCCGTTGAGTCCGGCGCAATCGTAGCAGCATTCATGAAGTACTGGTAAGAATCGCTGTACTGATCGATGTCGTTGCTTCCTCGATTGAAAGCCTGCACACCTCGCTGGAACTCTTGAGCGTAGGCAACCTGCATGGCGTTGCCGAGCTCCTGCCCCAAAGAGGCAGCCTTCGAGTATGATTCGACCATGTCGTTGATCATCGTGGTGTGCTCGTCAACATCCTCGACGGTGAAGGCCATCTCAAGCAGAATATCTCCCTTCAGTGCGTGAGCAACAGGATTTTCGGGATCATTTTCTAGCGCCGTGTTCACATTTTCAAGTGCGCGATCATAATCCTTGTTGCGCAGATCAAGTTTGGCTCCCTCGACATTCGGGTCGCTTGAACAGCCATCGGCGCCCATCAGTACGAAGCCGACAAATACGGCTATAAGGATGGAAAAACGTTTCATTGCGTTAATCTCGTCTTCTAATTTCGATTAGGTTAGGCAGGCATTCTGGTCGATTGTTGACCACACCGGGCCTGAATGGCGACAATAACAGCCTCCATCAAAACCCGGGGACGCTTCAACACGAAGCAAACCCGTAGGTGACAGAAAGTAACCATTAATGCCGTCTTGTTACAAATACGTTTATATTCAATAGATGCCAAAACGGTCCTTTACATCAAATATTCCAAACGGATCTGTACCGGTGTTATTGTGTAAAGACGGCAAATGTCAATTTCCATGCCATCAGAATGACCGAGACGATTAATACGACTGAGAACCAGCCTGTTCGAGCCATTATGGGGGCAATTATTGATTACGCGGGCATGTACCCCCCCGCCCGGCTCTCCCTGGATCAGTCGCTTTTCAACTACAGGATGTACAGTTCTGGCTCGTTCTCATGGATGCTTGGCCGTTTCGTATGTCCCTACTCCGAGCTCCAAAAGATCGAACACATTCTGGAAGCGAATCCACTTGCCGAAAAGCTGCCAATCTCAGTAGTCTCTCCGGTCACCGGTAGCGATCACGCCGGTCTGCGTGAAGTACTCGGTGAGATTTCCAGTATCAACCAGCAATCGGATACCGTTTGCATCGAAGCCATCGAACTCAAGCTCGATTCGGAGTCTGAAGATCATGTCGCTGCAGATATTCATTCGCTTCTCAACGGTGTTGACGAGAAGCCGTATGGACTGAAAGACATCTTCGTCGAAATCCCCGTCGACAGGGTTTCGGTGATCGACGAGATCGGCCGTGTTCTCAATGAGCACGATAGTGTGGACGTCCGAATTGCACTCAAACTCAGAACGGGAGGAGTGACCCCCGAGGCTTTTCCGTCCTCCGGGCAGATCGCCTCGTTCATTGCAGCCTGTCATCGATCCGGGCTCGCCTTCAAGCTGACCGCAGGGCTGCATCACCCTTTCCGGCACTACCGAGATTCTGTCAGCACCAGAATGCACGGATTCATCAATGTGTTGATCGCGGCAGCTGCTGCGTCGTCAGGAGCGTTTGACGAGAAAATGATTTCCGAAATTCTTGAAGACGAGGATGCAGCTAATTTCAGGTTCGAGCGCGAGTCGGTTGTATGGAATGGCCACGAGGTTACCCTCGGGGAAATCGGCAAGACAAGGTCAGGTTTCGCAGTCAGTATTGGAAGTTGCAGTTTTGACGAACCTCTTGAAGATTTGCAAACGCTCAAGCTAATCCCACAATAACATTTCTTATTTCTCTAATGCCTGATACGCTGTCATCGTTTATCGACGTCGCTCCCGACTCGGATTTCCCGATTCAGAATTTACCCTTTGGTGTTTTTTCTAGACCCGGATCCAGCCGTCCACACATTGGAGTTGCAATCGGAGATTTCGTGTTCGACTGCTCGGTCGCCGAAGACTTAAACCTGTTTACCGATGAGTCTCTCCGATCGTCACGTCCCTTTTCTGATACGGCACTCAATACGTTCATGTCACTGGGTAAGGACAGTTGGCGGTCTGTTCGAGCACGCCTGACCGATTTACTGAACGCGGACAATCCGGAGCTCCGCGATAATGCTGAAGTGCGTAGTCGGGTATTGTTCAAACGATCCGACGCACGAATGCAGCTACCTGCCCGTGTCGGCGACTATACAGACTTTTACTCGTCGATACAGCACGCGACTAATGTCGGGACAATGTTTCGCGGCAAGGAAAATGCCTTGATGGAAAACTGGTTGTATCTCCCTGTCGGCTACCACGGACGTTCGAGTTCGATAGTAGTATCCGGGACGCCGGTGACGAGACCATGCGGCCAGTTAAAAGCTGAAGACAAACCGCCTGTCAAGGCGCCGTCAAAGCTACTGGACATTGAGTTGGAAATGGGATTCTTTGTCGGACCGGGAAACAACCTTGGTGATCCAATAGATATCGCGAACGCGGCGGATCACATCTTCGGAATGGTTCTGGTCAACGACTGGAGCGCCAGGGACATACAAAAATGGGAGTATGTCCCACTGGGACCGTTCCTCGGGAAAAACTTTGCCACTACGGTGTCTCCGTGGGTGGTGATGATGGACGCGCTCGAGCCGTTTCGTACCAAAAACCAGGAGCAGGTCCCAGAACCCCTGCCATACCTTCAGGGCGCCGACAAGCGGCTGTATGATATCAACCTTTCCGTAACGATTTCGACTCGCGGCGGCGGTGTCAGAGATACGATCATCGAATCGAATGCCCGGCATTTGTACTGGAATGTCTGCCAGCAGCTTGCTCATCACACGGTCAATGGTTGCAATGTGCGGCCCGGCGATCTCATGGCATCCGGCACGATCAGTGGACCCGAAGAGAAGAGTTTTGGAAGCCTGCTCGAACGGACATGGCGCGGGACCAAACCTCTGCAGCTGTCAAACGGGGATGAACGAAAATTTCTACAGGACGGAGACAGCATCGAAATGAGCGGATACTGTCAGGGTGACGGCTATCGGGTCGGCTTCGGCGTGGCCGAAGGCACGATAGTGCCGGCGGAGATAAGAGATAGGAGATAGGGAGATAGGAGAAAGGGTATGTTGAGATTTGGCCTTTTCCTAATTCCCTAGTTCCTAGTTCCTAGTTCCTAGTTCCCAGTTCCCAATTCCTAACATGTGACACTTTTTCAGACGGCGCGCCAATTGGGCGTAATTCATCCGGGCCTAGTC
>JABDKO010000089.1 GCA_013002165.1 Rhodothermales bacterium
TAATTATCCGCAGCCCGGCAATCTTGGGACACTTCGGGAGGTCGTCCGTGGCTTCTCAGAGGTAGCAAGGACCCGTGGCTTTGCGTTCCTGACCTTCGTCAGGTTGGCCATTAATTCGATGATTATTACGCAAACCGGAAACGAATCAATTCTGGAATGTACTTAGAAGTTGATGTCCGCTTTGGGTCGATACAAGCCTTGAGTGCATCACCCGCTGAGTGACTGGATTCTATACTCTTAAGGGGTCGAACCGATTTTCTAGAATAAAGGAGAATAAAGGGGTCGAACCGATTTTCTCGTTTAGTTATTAGATCAGACACGATTGCCGGGTTTCGATTTAATCGGTTCGACCCCTTTATTCGCGACCCCTTTATTCGACCCCTTTATTCTGCTTTATTCTGGTCGAACGTGAAATTCTCCAACGCGTGTGACTCTGCGCGACAGCTTTCGGCGGCATTCTGCGGTTAGGATTCTACGGTCATCGCCGGTGACCTCGCAATCTCAGCTATGCGACTATCGAATTGCCGCATCTATACTATCTGTCGCAGACGAAATCTCTGACAACCGAATTTCAGCTAAGGGTCACCAGCGGCCTCTCATGAGCCTGACAGTTGACCGGCGATGTTCGGCCAATAGCGGACGGCGAATTACCACCTGGGCACTCATTCACGACAAACTGGCCATTACTGACCCAATCGAAACACTTCGTCGCCACTGAACAGTTCGCGGCCATGCACGGTACCATCAGTTCCGCCGTAGTAGACAACGCCGTCGACCAGTGTCACCCCGGAAACCGCGTCTTCCGTACTCCAGAGTACTTGGCGCGTATTCATGTCCATCGCCCGCATGAATGCCGAACGGTTTTCACCTGGTTCATTTGCCAGTACCTCGAGGTACAGGCAGATAGCGCCCTCAACCGACACCGGCCCATAGACGATTCCCTCTGTCTCAGTACTCCATACTTCCAAGCCCGATTGTCGGTCAACGCCGTAGAGGTGCTGATCTTCCAGTGTCGAGTAGTACAAAACGTCTCCAACTAGGGCCATGTAGCTGCGCGAACCTACGTGGCGACTGTCTGCAGCTCCGGGATCGAAGCGCCAGACCTGTTGTCCATTCGCACGATCAACTGCGAACAGATTACCCGCCCAGTCCGTAAAGTAAACGGCCTCCTCGGTCACGATTGGAACGACGGTCACGAACGGCACCTGATCTGGCAGAGACGCCCGATCACGGTCATCTGTGTTGGAGCGCCAGATTCGTTCACCCGTGTCAATGTCGATTGCGTAGAGGTGCCCATCCCAGGCACCAATGTACGCCGTGCGATCGATGATCGGGATTTGTCGCGCCTGTGGTTCTTCACCAAGGGTATGGCGCCACACTTCGCGGCCGGATTCGACCTCAACGGCGTATAAGTTGAAATCTTCACTGCTGAAGTAGGCAACGCCGTCTATCACGTTCGGTGTACCGTTTATGAAGATATCTCGTACTTCCCAGTCGACGCGCCCGGCTTTGAATTCCCAAATCAGTTCGCCGTTCATTCTGTTTACGGCGCGCAAACGCCCGTCCCAGCTCCCGAAGAGAATGAGATCTTCGTTCACAACAGGTGGGTGATAGACTGGTCTGTCCGTCTCGAAACGCCACAATTCGCGACCGGTTTCCATTTCTACCGCGTGGAGTATTCCCGCCTCGCTCCCGACATAGACAACCCCATCAGCGATTGCCGGCTGACCTATGCGACCCTCCACACTGAAGGCCATAATCTGATTCGTCGCGGTGTCATCGACATTCGCCTCTCCACAGCCCGTGCCGATTATCAGAACGAGATACAACAGTATTACGTTTGAAGATTTCACGGTCGTTCTCCATACAAACGAACAAGGCAGATGTGCATTAACCACCCATTAGTGGTTACCGGCGTACCACCTCCGTTTGAGGTCAATAGCGACTGCAGAATTCCATTTTACTCCAATGACTGCTTCAGTAAGGAATAGCGAGTGTGAGTCACGAAAGAATCGCCAAATGCTCTTAAGGAGTCAAACCGATTGTCTCGCTTAGATATTAGATTAGCCACGATTGCTGGGATTCGATTAATTCGGTTCGACCCCTTTTATTCATTCCTGATCTGCAGTTTCTACGGCACCGACTTGAAAGATATCCATAACAGGGATTCCTGTCAGCAATTTGGATGCCGCAGCCATGTGATTAGGAGCGTGGACTAAGAATCCGACTAGAAGTTTAACAGTCTCGTCAGCATCGAAGTTCTGCGGCGTTTCGCAGAAACGATGCCAATCTTTCAGGTCATCGAGCCAGTCAGTCATGTGAAAAGCGATGTCGTGCCGGGTTGCGGAATCTCCGAACCCGTCTGCCTCCAGTGCGATCTCAATTGCCCGACCTATTTTACCTGCATCCATCTGAATCTCCGTTGCCGCGAATGTCTGCTCTCGGTCTTTAGCAGATACTTCGCATCATCTTAGCCTACTGCCACTCTATCGTGTTTTTCGGCCGCCGAATTCGCAGGAATCGCCAACACTCACGGCTTGCTTTCGGCCATTTGCGGGAATTAACTTTCTGGCAAAAAAATTGGCGTTGTCGCAAAACGTTTGCGGAAAGTCTGTCGCTAGCTCAAACGTTACATAATTGCCGACGCAGTTCAATGATTCGTATGTGACCGGTATTTACGACTATGTCG
>JABDKO010000090.1 GCA_013002165.1 Rhodothermales bacterium
CTTGGTAACGCGATGTCGAGCACTGACGGGCAATCGTATTATGGCGTTATGGTATCGAAGATGGCGGAGGAGGATCGCCTCATTCCAGGACAGCACAACGAATTGACTTACGGGGAGTACACCCGCGCCGAGCATAAGTTGGCATTCCTGTTTACGACGCAGGAGGCAATCCTGGAATTCGCTGTGATGCTGAAACAGGTATCTCGCGCGATGTTTAAAGGGCAGACGCCTGATCCGGCCGCCGATGCCAAGAAGCCGTATGAGGAACCAACCCTCAAGGAATACGAAAAGGAAGAGCCTCTTTACTGCTCGACCTCGATTGCGGAAAGCCTCGGGGTAGCGGAGGAGCAGGAGGAGGAATGTCAGTGCCTTGCGTGTAGGCTGGAACGCAGCATTAAGGTGGAGGATGAGGCAGGAGTAGGACCGGAGAAACGGCAAGCCGTCGAAGACGTCCTCCAGCGTTACGCCGAGTATACGAAAACGGAGAAGCCTGCGAGCCCGTTACAAAGGATCACACTCTTGCTTGGATTCCTGCAGGAGCTTCAGGAGATACAGGAGGACCTGCCGCCGAGGAAGGAGGATGAAGGCAATGCCTCGGTATCGTAAAGACGACGGTCCAATCGCACTGGCAATAGGACTTGGAGGCGTGGTAGTATCCATCCTCCTATTGTCAGCGGCGGTGTATTTCGCATTCGTGGTAGTACCGAAATGGAACGAGTATGTAATATTCGAGAATACGCTTGTCTGCCACGAGTACGAGAAGGAATACGGACCGGCAGAGATATGCGATCCGTATCGGGATAGGTACTCAGAACTAGGACTGTCGGAATAATACCGTCTGCCTCATAAAGAAAACGGAGATCAGGAATGAAGATGGGATATGCAATGCTCCTACTGCTGTTGGTGATATCGTTCTTTGGAGGATTCCAGTTGGCGATGTCTACCATCAAGCTAACGGAGGCGGAGGAACGTCACCAGATGGAGATAGACCTGGCAGGGTATCGGGAATACATGCGTGACGCGAATACCGCCTTACGCTGTATGGAGCCAGAGGACTATCTGGAATATCATCGGATACGGATAGCGGTGGAGGGGAGATAACGGATGGCATATTTTGCGCAGCAGCCGGAGTGGGTGCCGGTTCCTGCTTGGAGGGTCCCTGTAGTTGAACACCAAGTTCTGGTTACGGGGGATGGGGTTCGAATCCCCCTGTGCAATTCAAAAGCGGGTTCCTTAATCGGGACCCGCATTTTTTCATGAGTAGGGTATGAGGATATGGCAATAGTCTACGTATTCGGATCGGAGACAGATGCATCCTTGCGATTAGCATTGGAGGCGGCAGGATTGCAGGAAGGTGACCTGTTCGAGTGCTGCGGTACCTTATCGAACGAACAGAGGTTTTTGACGGTACCAAACGAAAGACCCCAAGCAAGGAATCAGCATGGGCGTAAGCCACGAAGGAAATTTGCAGTACCACGATAGCAAGGTTGGAGGAAGTAGGATGAAGTATGTAACTGGAATGGTTGTTGGCGTTATTGTCGCGTTGTTTATGATTGCGATTTCGCCACTCTATGCGCAGGACTTGCAGACGTTTGCGAACCTGTTGCAGATCAAACAGGCCGCCGAGGAATTGGTAGTCAAACGCGGAAAGAACCTCGATGGAACGCGCAACGACGACCTGTATTTCCGCGTCGGTTGGGACCCGTGTACGAAAACGTCACGCGGAGAAGCACGCACATCGATCGGAGACATCTCCGCAGCGCAATACATACCGGTACTGCCATACGCTGAGTCGAAACTGGAAGACGGCGAATGGACTGAGCAGGATCGGAAGAATTGCCCGCCACCACCACTTAAGGTAGACGCTCACTGGCTTTATCCCGATCGTCCTGTCTACGTTCTCGAATGGGACGAGATCAACATGACGGCGTTACGTGGCTCACAAACGGATTACCGAGTATTTCCTGGCGAGCCCTGCCTGTACTACAACGTGAAGCGGGCAGACGGTAGGGATACGTCGTATTGGATGTTGGCGATGGAAGCTACCGTGTACCTCGATGGAGCGCCGGTGCAGGTAAGTAACATCGATGGACGTCTGTCTGCCGTGTGTGAGCAGGATACCAGCGTTCCGATCACAGACATCCAATTCTAACGAAGGAGAAAAGATATGTTAGGTGCCATCCAAACAATCGGTTACGGAATGGTGTTGTTGCTATGCGCCCTCGCCATTTACGTGCTCTACTGGATATTCCGCGGTGGAGTGAAGCAAGCGGACAAGCAGGCGAAGCGCTCCCTAGGAGGGCGTATCCT
>JABDKO010000146.1 GCA_013002165.1 Rhodothermales bacterium
GCGTAAACGCAGTAAAATCTTTTACCAGAAGTTGGACGGGTGGAAATGCGCTGGCACGGCGGGTAGCCAGAACGCCCTTGACGCGGACGAAGTCACCGACATTTGCTTTGAGATAATCCTGTCCCTGATCGAGGTGCGGTACGTGGACATAGATTGGAATTCCTGGACGATTAATAATGACGGTAGACCGTTCGTCAAATCGCTCCATGTGGACAATGATGCCGCTGACTTCAACGCGCTCCCCTGCGAACTGAACCAAATCAAGTTCATCCTCGGGGATCCAGTTCGCGATCGGTAACAAAGCGGGCGCATCTGTGTTGGTCAGAGTGGCTACCGAAAGAGCGGTGCGACCATTTTTAGTATGATCGTACCCGAGACGCGAACGCTGTCCCCCTCTGCCACTAAACTCTTTACATTGTGCAACAGAATCCCACCAGTGCGGTCCTGTACATATGCAGTATTTTTGCCGAACGGAGAAGAACCTGGCGGAAGCGTAATACGACCAGTCACATTGACCTTCTGACCCTCAAGATCGGGCGTGCCGTCGTTGTCTGTATCTCTGTCAACTTCGGCGACGAAGCTGATGAGTGGCTGTCGGACATCATCCTGGCCCTGGGCGTCCGCGCAAACTGTCGCAATTACTGCTAACAGTACGAGACTCTTAAGTAATAATGCCATTTTCATAGTCAACCTGAACACGATCCCTGACCAATGAAGAGGGATGTACGGTCCACTCCACTGCGAAATTATCGGCAACCTCAATGGAAACTTGAGATTGCGCAGGCTGCCATTTGGAAATCAATCCATACAATTAAGCCTTATCTGAATCTTCAACTATCACCAGGCTGGCCCAGAGTGCGTGAGACGAGTTTTTTGTTCAATAAGATGAAGATACCCAGTACAAGTCCCCATTGGACGAGGCATGTCATCACGCTGTACGGATCAGTCGGGTCGAACCAGGTGTCGGGAGCATATACGGTTGCTGACAGGAATAACCACCATCCCAGGAGGATAATCGCTTGCGTCGGAACAGCATATTTGATGATGAAATCCCACTTTGCCCCTGGATTCCAGTCTCCAGGTATGCTCTTTAGCGTGTCTTCTCGAAACTTCTTAACGCCGTATCGGATCACGGCGAAGGCTACGAACGCACCGCAGATCATGAGTGCAACCCCCCAGACGAAATCCTGATTGCCCAGGAAATTGAGATTGATCGCCGACGGTAGACCAAGAAGAAACCCGATTCCACAAATGGTCGCAATCGCTGCTTTGCGCTTGATTCCCATGTCGACAAGCACCCTTGTAGCCAGCTCGATCATTGATATCAATGAGCTGAAGGCTGCAAACGACAATCCAAGGAAAAACAACATCGCCAGCAGTTTGCCACCGGCCATTTTCGCAAACAGCTGTGGCATCCAGATGAACGTGAGACCGGTTGAAGCTGGTCCGCTCTGTTTCATTACATCCAGCACTCCTGCACGACTCATCTCTGCTCCGAGAATTGCGAACACAACGCCGAAGATTGTTATCGCCGCAACAAGGCTGACCAGATTATTTCCGATGCCTGTTATCAACGCATTTTTTACGACGCCATGCTTCTTCTGCATGTATGCGCCATAGGTCATGATCAGTCCCCAGCCGGCGCCTGTATCCCACGCATTTTGCGTCAAGGCTTCAAGCCATATCCTGGGTTGCTGCAGCGTCTCCCAGTCCGGTGTGAATAGAAACTTGACACCCTCAAACGATCCGGGTAAAGTGATTGAACGAACGAGCGAAATGAGAACAATGACGAGCAACGTCGGAATGAGAATCCGATTCACTTTCTCAATGGATTTTACTCCCTGCCAGACTGCAACCGCACCGAGGCTCATCGCCAGACCGTGGAATAGTACCGGCCATCCACCCGATTGGAAGTTATCCCAAATCATTGTTGATGCGTCAGTCGAGATCGGCAGACTCTTCGCCGTGGATGTTATAAAGTAGAAGACGCACCATCCCGCCACGACTGAGTAATAGAACATGATCGCTGACGCAACGAATGCAATGAATGCACCCATCCAGCCGAACCTTGGCCCGGCGATCATTGCAAAGGTTCCGAGGACTCCTTTACGACTGGTCCGACCCAGTGCGTACTCGGCAATGATCAGCGGTATGCTCCATACGACGAGGAAGATCAGCCAGGCAAACAAGAACGATCCGGCTCCATCGTCACCGGCATTCTGAGCGGCGATTCTGGGAAACCTCCAGATGTTTCCAGTTCCAACCGCGATGCCGAGAACACTAAGGAGAAGACCCCAGCGGGTTGAGAATCTGTTGTCGTTGTTCTGGATGCTCATATGGCTACGGATTCAGATATAGATACGTTGTCGAGTCAGGATCCAGTTGATCCACATTGTCAGGAGTCAGCAGTTCGAAGTAGTCGAAATCAAGGTACGTTTGGATGTGACTATCATACCATTTGCTGAATGGATGACCGCTCTGCCCTCCCGGATACACGCCTATTCCACGTGGACGAGGAGGCCGCATGTCAACAATAACCCGCCAGCTTGCACTATGAGTCACTTCACGACCTGCACCGGGAGACAGGGTCTCGGAAAATCCAGGATACGGATATGGTCCACGCCAGAGAGTTTTCAAGGCATCCGATCGAGTAAGATGTCTGAAGACAACCTTGTGCCGATCTCCCCAGACAGCATCATTCCCGAGACGCGCGTAGTAGTTGTCAAGACTCTCGGCGGTACGTTCGAGTGTATACTTTAGAAGTTCGAGCCTCGACTCAACCTCCTCCGTTCGTGTGATATCGTAGACTTCAGATTCACTCCGGCTGGTCAGCAAGTGAACCATTGTGCCGTTGCTGGGCAGGCGAATACTGAAGACTTCCTCGTCCCAGAGAGTACGTCTCAATGTTTGAAACCACTCATCGAAAGCAATCGACTTTCGTGAACCAGTTCCCATCTCTCCATCCCATGACAAAAGGTCCAGACGTAGGCGTTCGGCATCTTCACCCAGCCCGGAGACGTCGTCCAGAAGAGGCCTCAGCATTTGGAATTGCACTGCTCGAACATCCGCATGATAATCTCGAAAATCGTCTACACTATGAAACTCCTTATTTCGAAGTAGGGAGTCGATTCGAATCGATCGGAATGTCGACCGCCAGTCATGTCCAAGGTAATACGGGTACCTTTCCCCAGCAGGTTGTTGATTCGTCGAAGTAAGATATCCAGCAACAGGATTTGTGCTCGCTGGCAGTTCGTCAAAGGGTACTCGGCCGGTCCAGGTGCTTGCTGAACTTGAGCCGTTGTCGAGACCGTAGCTCTCCGTGGATCGAATGGGAAGCAGACCTGTAGATCGAATCGCAATATCGCCCGAAATGTCCGCGACGACAATGTTCTGCATCGGTGCGTCCCACATCCTCGTCGCTTCAGTAAACTGATGCAGGTCGACTGCGCGATTCATGTCCCACAGAGCAAGCATGTTTCTGTTCGGTTCGTGCGCGACCCAGCGAATAGCATAAGCACCGCTATCTGCCTCCACGACCGGTCCCCAGTCACTGTAGCGGAGCGGATTGACTACTGGCGTACTGTTCTTCACGAAGATGGTATCCGGGATTTCCTCAAAGGCCTTCAGGCTTCCATCCATATAGTAGCCCTGACCATCTGGATCCAGATCCAACTCCATAAAATCGATCTGATCTGTCGCTGTGTTCGTAAATGCCCATGCCACGTATTCGTTGAAAGCTTCAACCGGGAGCGGCGCACCTGGAATGGTAACGCCGTACGTATTGAGGGATGGCGTCACAAGATGGGTTTCATACCAGATAGCCGGCATGGAGAGACCAAGGTGCATGTCGCCGGCGAGGATCGGGCTTCCAGTGGCAGAACGGGATCCCGACACGACCCAATTGTTTGAACCTTTTCCTTCACGATAACCACCGATATCCGCGATACCGTCAGGAAGTAAGACCGATCCCGATTCGTGCGCCAGCGAAGGAAGATAATCCTTTCGCCGGGCGGTGCCGCTTGCATCTTTGAAGATCGGAACAGACAGAGCGTTGTGCGTCGGGAATAAATCCTCGAAAAGATCGGGGCCGAGGCGACGACGAAGCTCCGAGTATTCCGGATCGTCTGTTTCAAAGGTCAAATCGTAAATCATGAACTGCAACAGCAGCGCGGTGTGCAAAGGCGAGATACGTTCCGGCCTGTAGCCAATAAGTCGAAACTCAAGCGGCAAGTCTTCGTCGGTCAGGGTATCTATGTACGTGTTGGCCCCGTTCGCGAACCATTGACTGATTTCCAGTTCTTTGCCATTTTCTTCAGTGATCCTCCTGACATTTTCGAGCGCGGCTCGATACATACCCGTCTGGCGGAGGAATCGATCGGTAGGGACAAGACCAGGCCCGAACGCTTCTGACAATCTGCCGGAGGCGACCCTGGCGATATAGTCCAACTGGAACAAACGTTCGCGGGCGACCAGATATCCGAGGGCTATGATCGCATCGCGATCCGATCCGGCAAAAATGTGGGGAACGCCGCGAGCGTCAAGGCCTACGGTGACGGAATCAGCCAGAAATGGAATCCGTTCGTGCGAGAGTCTATCTAACTCGGCATGGCGCGCGGTCCGCGCCAGGCCGTCCCAGGGATCAAGAAACAGTACAAGGGAAGGTCCGCCATCGATCGGGCGCCCGATGGCAAATAGTGCACCTGCAAGGACGACGGCACTTATTACTGCTTTTGTTGAGGCTGAAAGAAGAATCGACAAGAACCTGGTGTTAAAGGACAGCTAAGTGGTGACTCAATCGACTTCTAAGTTAGATGATGCGTAATCATGTAGTCAAATCGGCTTTGTTGGATCTGCGTCCGTATATTTCAGGCTTCGATCTGATGACCTATGCACCTGACACATCCGTTTGTACTAGCCTCAGCCTCGCCGAGGAGAAGCCACCTGCTTGCACAGGCAGGTTTTGAATTCTCGGTCCACCCCTCCAATGTGGCAGAAGTGTACGATTCGGGAGATGATCCGGAGAGCGTCGTGTCCCGATTGGCTACCGCGAAAGCTGATGATATAGCACGACAGTTTCCTGATTCAATCGTGCTTGCAGCGGATACGATTGTTGTTCTCGATGATGAGATCCTCGGTAAGCCGGATACGCCGGAGGATGCGATATGCATGCTGGAAAAGTTGAGCGGACGAACACATACGGTTTTCACCGGCTTTGCAATACACCTTGAAAGTCGTCGAATGGCGACGGTTGATGTTGAGAGTACGCGCGTTACCATGGACAATGCGCCGCTAGAGCTGATCGAAAGGTATGTAGCGACGGGATCACCTCTGGACAAGGCCGGTTCATACGGGATTCAGGATATGGGTGCTTTTCTGGTCAGCCGGATTGAGGGAGACTTCTATACGGTCATGGGCCTACCGCTCCACCGCCTGTATAAACGGCTCACCATGTCGTTCAATGAGTATATCGTGTTGCGGGACTATCAGTATGAGAAAGAATGACCGATCCTGACATCAAACATCTGACCATCCGACTTATCCAGGCCCGAAGCGGACTGGAAATGGAGCTTCAGGAGCAGCAGTGCTTCATCGAGCGAGCGCGGATTGAACGTGACCAGCTTCGTCCTGCGAATGTTGTTCGCGATCCGATTTCCTCTCGTCTGCTGGACGGCATGGATGCCGTTATGATAGGTGGTGCGGGTGAGTTCTCGGCACACAAGGAGTATGAGTGGATGCCTGCGCTGCTCGACACGGTTCGTGAATGCGTCGATCGCGACATTCCTCTTTTTGGATCCTGCTGGGGACACCAGATCATAGCCCGCGCGATGGGCGGTACCGTCGTCCACGACAAAGAACGCGCAGAAATGGGGTGCGGCACAATCGAGCTGACCGATGACGGTAAGAATGACGAACTGCTCGGTTCCTATCCTCTGTCCTTCAAAGCAAACATGGGACATCATGATCGCGTGACGGAATTGCCAGAGGGCGCTATCGAACTGGCGCGAAGCGCTACTCAGGGTAATCAAGCATTTCGTCTCAAAGACAAACCGATTTACGGCACACAGTTTCATTCGGAACTGGATGCCGCCCGGGAAAGAGAACGTCTGATTGCGTACAGACACTTCTACCTTGCAACCGTCCCGGACGAGAGAGATTTCTGGACGATTGTGGACAGCCTCGAGGACACGACCGAAGTTGACGGGCTTCTGAATGACTTCCTGGTTACATTTTGTCCGCCAGCCAGAGTCGGCACTGCCCGCGCTGAAGAGAAACCGTCTCATTGATTCCATCGATGCGGTAAACAGAGTGCTCGCATCGCCGTATGGAAAATGAACAATCAGGCAGGCAAGGCGGACTACCTTGCACTTCTTGTACAATCGACACAACTTTATGCATGGGTCCCATGAACATGTATAGCAGCGTGTTGCGAATTGTCACTATTTGCTTTCTGAGTCTTATCGCCGTTTCCCGTGCGGGCGCACAGAACCTCGACCGGCCACTTGGTCAAATACTAACTGATGAAGGCGATCGCAAAGAGTCGAGGATGCCCGGACGGTTCCTGACTCCCCGAAGCATCGTTGCGGACGATCAACCCTTTGTTTCCCAATCGGAGGTCGCGACACTGTTCAGACCTGATGTCGGCGATACGATGAGTTTTAATACGCCTCTGTTGATCTTCACCGGCTGGAGGTTTCGGGAATTCACGCTGATGGATACCACCGGTTCATTTTATCTATGGATTGAGACAGCCGAGTTGTCAAATGGTAATGTTACACAGGCTGCTGTTGACTCGTTTATGACGTATCTGAGAGATATGACACCACCATCGTCTGTGGATGCGACTCAGGGTATCTATGACAATACCGTCCAATCGTTTGGTGCCCTTCCGGATGTCGATGGCGACGCCAGGCTGGACATTTTGTGGTATGACATACGCGATGACTATCCCTCGACTGATTTCTTTATAGAGAGCATGGCACTGCTCGAAGATGTGGATCCGAATGCAGCCGCCGGGACCGGGAATGCCCGCGACGTTGTCTACGTAGATACTGATCCCCTTTTCGTTGGAGAAAGCTTCGGCCTGAGCGATGTCGGGCGGGCAACTGCGGCCGCGCTGCAGCGGCTCATACATCTTGGCACTGATCCGGACGAGGAATCGTTCGTGGTAGCTGGCTTATCAGACTACTCGAGTGTCCTGAACGGATATGAGGGCGCCGGCAATGTGTATCTGCGTTTTCCCGGCGAGCATAACATCGCACTGTTCTCGTGGGGTGGATTTCTTGGAGATGTGCAGCGTGCCAGCCTTTTCTCGTTGTACCTCTCCGAGCAGCTTGGACTCGACGCTGTAGCTGACCTGGTTGCCGACACAGCTAATGGATCGGCCGGTGTTTCCAACACCGTCAATATTTATGGTATTGGTCGACAGCTCGAGGACGTAGTAATCGACTTTCACACGGCGAACGCCCTCAACAGGAAAGACATTGATCCCAGATACGGGTACGATTCTGGCCAGCAGTCGGCGATTGGCATTTCTCCATCTTTCTCTCTCGATGCAAGTCGAACCGCAGAACTGTCAGCGGTCATGACAACCGTAGCTCCGGGCGGTGTACAGTATTTTATGATCGAGAACGTCTTCGAACCGAGTGTGCGTGTTGAAGCGGTCAACGCAGCAGATAACGACAGGGTCAGAGGCAACCTGATTGGTTACAGACCGAGTGGTAACATAGATGTGCAGCCGCTATCGGGCGGGTCACCGACATCGATGTCAGGTGCGTTCGATGAGGTGATAGTTGTCTTTTCAAATGTCACAACGGATACGACTAGCATTGCGATGGTGACTTCGGCAAGCTGGTCCGGTACGGCCTTCCCGACAACCAATGTCATTTATGGTGACGGTACGCTGGCGACGACAGGTAATAATCACGTCCAGCTTGGCCCTGGCTTTCGACAGGCCACCTTTTTGCCGAATCCGGAAGGCTATCGGCCGGTCGAGTTGCAGTTTTCCCCCTTCTACCGAAATCAGTTTGTCGATACGCAGACTGGCGATCCATTCGGCTCTCCTGATGATCCCCGGGATTTCATTCTCTGCATAGCTGAGGCTACGAGCACCGGCGTCCCTGCCGACGATTGTCTCGTGGAGCTGGATTTAGCGGATCCACGACCATTTGAACGCCTCGTGACTTCCGACCCATCAATCGATTATCTGAGTCTAGATTTACTTCAGTTTGGAGATGAACTGGACGGGAGTGGCGACCTCTTTGCTGTTCTGTCCGAATCAGGCACAGACGACAACATTCTGGTTTTGTCCATGTCGGAGTACACTCAGGAAAACGTCTCGTACCTTTTTGGCAACATCGGTGGAGTTATTGACTGGTACGAACTTTGGGAGATCTCTGTCGGTGGCGTTCCTCTCACCGACCGATATATCTCAATGAACGCCCAGTTCCAGGACAGGCCGATCAGTACGGCGGTCGAACCGATTCCCGAAGGAAGCAGTGCCGGTCGAATATATCAGCCCTATCCGAACCCGTTCAGCGAACAGGCGACGATTGATGTCGATCTCGATTATCCTGCTGATTTGTCGATTCAAATCTTCGACATTTTAGGCCGAAGCGTAGCGACAATTGCTGACTCTGTATTTCCATCAGGTCAGCACGAGTTTCAGTTTCGCCCCGGGCATTTATCATCTGGTCTGTATTTGTACCGGGTGGGAGTAAATGGTAGATTCGAATCGGGGTCTATGATTTACACGAAATAGCCAGCTGATGTCGCATTCAATCGTCCTTCTTTGCATTGTTATTGCTGTCGTGTCGTCTTGCCAATCTCCAAAACATGCGGATCTCGTAATTCGCGGAGCGACTGTCTGGACCGGCGACACCGAGAATCCGACAGCGTCTGCGCTTGCAGTTACGGGAGAGTCGATTGTCTATGTAGGAGACGACGAGGGAGCTGACCATCTGATCGGTGATGACACCCGCGTGATAGATGGAACTGGGAAGATGGTCACACCCGGCTTCATTGACTCACACGTGCACTTTCTGACTGGCGGTTTTCGTCTTTCGTCCGTGCAATTGCGGGATGCAGACACCAAGCAGGAGTTTGTGAACCGTATTGCTGAGTTTGCGGAATCAGTAGATCCCGGTACCTGGATTGTCGGTGGTGACTGGGACCACTCTCTCTGGGGAGGTGATTTGCCGGATCGTGAATGGGTTGATTCGGTGACGCCGTCTAATCCAATCTGGCTGAACCGGCTTGACGGTCACATGGCACTTGCGAATACAGCTGCTCTGACTGCGGCGGGAATTGGCAATGATGTTGACGATCTGGAAGGAGGATCTATTGAGCGTGATGAGTCGGGACGGATTACGGGTCTATTTCGAGACAATGCCATGTCCCTTATCGACCGTGTCTTGCCTGAACCAGCGACTGAGTTGCAGGATCGTGCGCTGGGTGCTGCAATGGATTATGT
The DNA here is from genome assembly GCA_013002165.1 of Rhodothermales bacterium. Lineage (GTDB taxonomy): Bacteria > Bacteroidota > Rhodothermia > Rhodothermales > JABDKH01 > JABDKO01. The sequence goes on from JABDKO010000146.1 coordinate 9,470, forward strand.
TGCGGCACAGGGTGTAACGTCGGTACATGATATGTCGGGATGGAACATCAGTTACGACGCTCTCAGTCGCGCACACAGTTTGGGACAATTACGAACACGAGTATACCTGGCGCACCCGATATGGAAGTGGACCGATGTTAAAAAGATGATAGACGAAAGTGGTCGGGGCGATGAGTGGTTGAAGATCGGTGCACTGAAGGCATTCGTAGACGGATCACTGGGCTCCCACACGGCGGCATTCTATGAACCATACCTCGACAGTCCTGCAGATTCTGGTTTTTTCGTGGTAGACATGGATGAGCTAGGAGAGGTCGCAGCCGACGCTGACTCGTCGGGTCTTCAACTGATGATTCACGCGATCGGAGATCGAGCAATTGCCGAGCTCGTAGACATGTTTGCAAACATCGAGCTCCGTAATGGACCTGCTGATCGGAGATTCCGCATCGAACACACCCAGCACATACGCCAGGCGGACATTGCGCGAATGGCCAGTCAGAATATCATAGCCAGTATGCAGCCATACCATGCGATTGACGATGGCAGGTGGGCCGACTCATTCATCGGGGATCGTGTCTCAACAACCTATGCGTTCAGATCCTTGTTGGACGGAGGCGTTCGCGTGGCGTTCGGGAGTGACTGGTTTGTAGCACCGCCTACGCCGCTTGAGGGGATTTACGCTGCTGTTACGAGACGGACACTGGACGGAGCAAACCCGAACGGGTGGGTTCCGGCTCAGAAGATTACCGTAGAGGAAGCCCTTCGGGCCTATACCGTCGATGCAGCGTACGCCGGATTTGATGAAGGCATCAAGGGGATGATTCGTCCCGGCATGCTCGCTGATCTTGTCATTCTGAGTGACGACCTGTCCAGTATTCCAAACGCCGACATAGCGGATGTGGTCGTCGAAAATACATTCGTCGGCGGTCGGGAAATCTATTCGATCGAAAACTGATTTCGTGTCAAGACGTCTGAATCTGCTAATCATCAGCCAGGTCATAGACGATAATTCTTGAACTATAACTGGTTCATAATCAGACAGTTACAAGATCGCGAACTTCGACAATTACCCAGTTCAGTTCATCGTTTGCTCGTTTTCTCGTAAATTCCGGGTTCGCGGCTAGTTGTCCGTCGGTTTTCCCCACCCGGAAAAGAACGGTCCGACGTTTGCAAGATGACAGCTCTGGGTACCGGTCAGATCACCTGCTGGTAACGTCGTTTTAGAATGTCCGCAAAAAGAAAAGAATATTATAACCCTGACGATGCGCCTCTATGGCTTACGGCGCATAAACGTCGTCCCGAGTTCTCTCGAGACTACATCGCGTACTGGTTTTCGCGATACGGGTTTGTCATACTGGTCTGCTTTTTCTTTGCCCTGGTATTGTCTGCTATTGCATTTTTACCTGAGCTGAGAAACAATAGATCGTTGGTAGCCAGTCTCGACTCGCTTCAACAATCGTTCGAATATCGACCTGCAGCTCCGGCTTCAGATGTCTTTGTTGAGCCTCTTGCAACAGAAGAAACCCTCCTTCTGAATGTCGCGTCTGAACCCTCAGGCCAGACCGTTTATATCGACTTCGACTCAATAGGTGTGACACCGGTTTACAGGCAGCGTCTTGTTCCAGGTGTTTATGTAGTAAGCGCTGGATTTTCCTTCAACACGCGTAAAGACACGGTTATCGTGGCGACAGACACGGATTCAAGATGGATTCTGTTCGGGGAAGATGAGACGGTCGCATACCGGGACAAGGAGGGGCAACAGGAGTGGAGTGACAGCCTGACCGGGCTGACAATGCCCGGGGTGGAATCCAGGGCTATTCCGATAGATGAGTCCATTGCATCTGCAACCTCACCTGCCCTGCGTAATGAGCGTCCCGCTGAATCGCCGACCACCGAAAGTCGTACTTCTCGTTCTAATAATATAACTGAGACAGATCAGGCAACCACAAGGCCTACAACGACTAATCGTAGTTCTGGCGGGACTCTTGTTTTCAGGTCAACACCACCGGGTGCTCTGGTTTTGCTGGACGATGTACTGGTCGGAACGACACCCTTGACGCTTGAAGGTGTCCCGGCCGGAAATCACAACGTCTCGGTCAAGAAAGACGGATATGATGATTACACGGCCGAGATAAACGTTGAAAGCAGCGAGTCTTTCGTCCTGGATGCAACTCTTGCAAGCAGAATGGGCTACCTGGTGATACTCGTCAAGCCGTGGGGATCTATCTATATCAACGGTAAATTAAATAAGCTCGAGACCGATATAGAGTATACCACCGAAATTTCGGCCGGGCGCCATACTGTCACGGCTACACATCCGACGTTGGGAAGTATCTCCCAGGAAGTGGTTGTTTCTGGTGGAGATAGAGAACGTGTAACACTTTCGTTTGAAGGACAGTAGTGGTCCAGACTGTCCGATATTAGCCATGATCAAGACTTACTTTCTTTTCCTTTCAGTCCTGGCTTTTGTCCTCGCGACACCAGCACAGGCACAGGATGCCCGACAGTGCGAGGAGATACTCTCCTATGCCGAGACATACTACCAGCAGAACAGAATCGACGAGGCAATCTCGTTACTTGCAGACTGCCTGAGAGCTCCTGATGTACCATCTGACATTGCCGTAAGCGGCAATCGACTGCTGGCGCTGGCGTTTCTCAGAAATGACGATGTGGCGCAGGCCAGACTGGCAATCGTCGAACTCCTCGGACTTGACCCGGCCTACACGCCGGATCCGGTGAACGATATTCCGGTCTACAAGTCGCTTGTGGAAAGCACAAGACGCCAGATGGCCATCGAGCAAACACTGACGACGACGGTTGCGCAGCCGGAGGCTCCAGCAGAGGGTGTTGCACAGCAGGACTCATCTGCCCAGGTGTCCGATGCTGATGGGATGCCCACTGAGTCAAATGTGGTTTTGAGTGCGAACGGCATGCCGGTCTCCTTCAAGGTCCGGATCGGTCTCAGTGGATACGGTGGAGAACGTGGCTTAACGGCTGAAAGCTCTATCGGTGAGTTCGGTGACAACGCCGGCCCTGCTTTTGAGATAGGCGCAGATTATCAAATTGCCACCCCGTTGAGCATGGGCATTTTCTATGGCCCTGCGCGCTATGATCATCTGCATGACGCCAAGGGTTCACCACCAGATTATCCGATCATTGATTCGAGTGTTTCAAGCAACTGGGTTCATTATTTCGGATTGGTCATGCGACTCGGCTACGTATCGAACGCGCCAATCGAGCCTTTTGCATTGATTGGAGCCGCTGCCGCTCTGGCAACGGTGAATGATGAGTCCCGTATTGGCTTCGGGCCTCGATTTGGTGCGGGCCTTAACTACTGGGCTACACAGCAGGTAGGAATCTATTTTGAGGCTGATGCCATGCTGGTATCTCCCGGTAACAGCGTTGACCTTGTCGACGTAGGGGGTTCGACCGACATGTTTACAAACCTTGGCCTTGGGATCAGATACAGAATGCAGTAGCATTTCGGACCATATTTCTGGCGGGCGCAACTCTTGCGTAACCAATTCGTTTGATTCGTCACATAATATTGTGAGTAGGCAATACACGCGGACGGCATGACAGACGAACTTTACAAATTTCCCTTCGGTCGAGAGCTCAGTCTTGAGGGACTTATCGACTTCTGGCGCCACCTGGCTGAAAAGAAGGACAGCGGAAAGACCAAATTTGCCAGGAAGCTTGTCAGCCGAATTGATGCAGTTCCAGGCCTCCTTGGTGCCATTGACGATACGGATGTTCTTGAGCAACATTCTGATCTTGTCGCCGAGCTCATGTCAGCGGCATTTCCATTCGCCCGATGGGACGACTGGTATATGGGTGCCATTACGCCGTTCCTGTTTGAGGCATTCTACTATACGCCTGGATTTAAACGGCTTGGCCTGACAGAGCGGGTTGCGTGGCACGAGAATGTTTCTGTGGTCGGACATCCGCTCTCGCCACAAGACATGGAACTGGGTAAGACGATGAACGCTTACCACTACATCCTGCGCGAGCACTACGGTGTTGATGCAGGATTTGTGTTTCCCATGGTCTACACGTCAGTTGACAATGATTCGGGTCTGAAGCACTACTACAAGCTTCACATTGATACCCGATTTACAAGGTGTGTTGTCGACGGTGTACTCCCTGCCCTTTCTGAATCGGAGATTGAGCTGCTTGTTCAGAATCCCATGGATTTTGAGATATGGGCAAAACATCTGCCTCCTGAAATGTTTACGTTTCGCGGACTTGTGATAATGACGCTCGTCGATGTCACTTCCAACGAGGTTCACTCGCTAATCAAGAATGCGCTCCTCCAGTCGAATGAACTAACCGTAGACGAAACAATTGACGACATCGAGCAATTGCTCCAATCGCTTCTCGATATTCCTGACCTTAGAATCGGTATTCTCGGATTGAAGGACGAAACGTTTGAGAGTATCGAGTCTGCCAAGATAGTCGGACGCAGTCTGTTGATGGATGGCGGTCAACTTCCTGAGTGCCCGGCCAAGCATAAGTCTTCGTACGCGCACTTGTTCACGTCTCCGGAGCCCGTCGTCATCACGAATCTCGAGAACTGTGAATACTGCACCGGATTCGAGTACAAGCTCAGAGAGATGGCGATGAGGAGTCTGATTGTAGCACCGCTGCGAACGAGCGCTGGAAGGCTTGTTGGTATTCTCGAACTGGCGTCGGGTGTTCCGAACAGTCTTACTACTTTTGACAGTATTCAGCTTGCGGAGATATACTCCTTATTCGCCTCGGCGATGAAGCGCAACCTCGATGAGCACGAAGATCGAATTGCTGCTGTTGTCAAACGACAATTCACCTCTATACATCCCTCTGTTGAATGGAGATTCCGGGAGGCAGCCGAGCGTGTCCTCGAAGCCGAGTTTGATGGTGAAACCACCGAGTTCGAGTCCATTGTATTTGACCACGTATATCCACTCTACGGGCTGTCTGACATCCGTGATTCATCCGTAACAAGAAACCGGGCGATCCAGCAGGACCTTCTCGAACAACTTGGAATGGCACTGGCTGTCATTGTTGAGGCCAGTTCCTATCGACCATTGCCCGCTCTTGATGAGCTTGGATTCAGAGTCGGACAGTTTGCCCAGACCTTCGAACAGGGACTTAGCTCAGACACGGAAGTAAATGCGATCGAGTTTCTTAAAAAAGATGTCGAGCCATTATTTCCAAAGTTGGCTTCTTTCGGTGACTCTGTTGCCGAGAAGATTCAGCTTTATTCTTCCAGTCTGGATGACAAACTCGGTGTCCTGTACAAGCGAAGGAAGGCGTACGACGCAAGCGTCGCTCTGATAAACGAAACTGTTTCGATGTTTCTGGATCACCAGAATCTTGAAGCGCAACGCATGTTTCCGCATTACTTCGAGAAGTACAAAACAGATGGTGTCGATTACAACATCTACATCGGACAGTCGATAGCTGCCAGCGGGACGTTCGATCGGCTCTACCTCCGGAATATTCGCCTCTGGCAGCTCATTGCCATGTGCGGTGTAGTGTGGGAGTTGGAGAAGATCCGGGAGTCGTTGCCAAGCAAACTTGAAACTGCTCACCTTGTCCTTGTCCAGGACGTACCGATCTCGGTCCGATTCCGGCAGGATGAGAAGAAGTTTGATGTTGACGGGGCATACAATGCTCGATACGAGATTGTAAAGAAACGAATCGATAAGGCGGTTGATAAGCGAACGGGTGAACGAATAACACAGCCCGGACATCTTTCTATCGTGTTCTCTCAAACCAAGGAAGCGCACGAGTACGAGCGCTATCTCGAGTATTTGCTGGCAGCCGGATACATTGAATCAAAACCAGAGTTGCTTGAGCTGGAAGATCTGCAGGGTGTTAATGGTCTTCGCGCGTTCAGAGTGAAAGTCAGCGAAGCCCCACCGGATATGGAAGTCCTGACTCGACCAGAGGTCGTGCTCTCGCTTGCAAACAATCACAATACCGGAGGCGATGGCGATGGCTCCGCAGTTATCGAGCGACCAGATACCGCCAGTCCGAAGGAATCTGGTTCATAAAACCAGTCACTTTAGGAGTCGAGGTGGCAGCAGCCATTGCAACTCGCCGGATGCGGGTTGAATCTCGGCCCAGCTGTTGATCATCAAATCAATACGTGCTACGCATGCCGTCGGGAATCGTACGCGTCCACCCGTCAGCACTCTGACTGTCCCGGACCATGTGGGTTCGTGCCCGACAAGCATCACGGAATCGGCCGTTTCTCCCGACTCTGCAAGCATATAGAGAATAGACTGGGGATTTGATTCGTAGATATCGGGCACAAGTCGTGACTCGCAGGACCAGTTCCCTTTTGATTGAGCAGCCTCAAACGTGGTCCGTGCCCGAACGGCGGTAGACGTTAGGACCAGTTCAGGCACCGCGTCGATTATCGCCATGAACTTGCCGACACGTCTGGCAGCCTTGACACCTCGGGAAGCCAGCGGTCGTTCGTGATCTCCCTGATAATCAGCATCCCAATCTGATTTACCATGGCGCAGCAGGTACAGAGTCTTCATATAGTGTTAGATCGTAATGTTCATTCCCTCAAACGCGACCGAGCAATTGATACCGCTCGCGTGAAGGCGTTCTGTAGCGGATCTGCCGATGACATCAAGTTCATCATCAGTTCGGTCCGGATCATGGTGAAAAAGCACCAGGTTTTTGATTTCGAGTTCAACCGCCAGGTCACATAGTTCGGTCACGGAGGAGTGCCCCCACCCTTCTTTCATAGGCAGGTCGTCGTTTACCCATTGTGCGTCGTGCGACAAAACGTCGGCATTATCAATCGCCTGTACCAGTATAGAAAACTTATCTGACGTACGGTCGATTTCGTTATCTGGAACGTGCACGAATTTCTTTGCCTCACTCTCGATGGAGAAGCCAACAGCATCGCCGGGATGATTTACCGGGAAGGTATTTACTTCGAACCCAAGGCGACCGAAATAATCGTCTGCAGCGATGTCCGCCATGACGATATTTGCTGGAAGGTCTTCCCATTTTCGTGGAAAGTAAACCCCATCCATGATTACTGTTGGATAGTGCGGAGTTCCGTCGAGGACAAGTGGAATAAGAGTTACGGTTCTGTCAGTCTGGTAGAGCGGATCGAAAAATGGGAAGCCACGAATGTGATCCATATGAAGATGCGAGATCAAGCAGTAGATATCCATTGAGGTTGCCGCAGCGTACTGCCCGAGTTTCTTTATTCCTGTACCCGCATCGAGTACAATCAGGTTGTTGCCGATCTCAACGGAGACGCAGGCAGTTTCTCCCCCATATCTCAGCGTCGACGGCCCGGGACATGGAATAGATCCTCGAACTCCCCAGTATTTGACTATCATCAGTTGTTAACTCAGTAGGTTCGTCAGTGTCTAGACACCGACCGTGTTTGGGAAGTATGTGGTCATCATGAATATGATGATGTAAGCGAGAACGCTGATAGATAATCCATACATGAAAAACGTATACGACTTGCGAAGCAGTTCAAACTTTTTCGTGAGCACCTTACCCATACCGTAGATGTCTCGCATCATGTTTGTATACAGGTTGTCTGTATTAGTCAACAATGAAATCATTCCATCTACGTAATCATCTTCAGACAACGAAGCGTAGTTGCCAAAGAAAAGGATGTTGGTCGAGTTGTTTCTAACCTTGTCGAGGTCAATGAGAGTCGCGTTGACGCGGGGTCGTGCCGCAAGGACTGCATAAATAATCGCGGTCATGCAGCTTATCAGGACAACGACCGTCGGGATGAGAAGCCAGTTGTTACTGTCGATCTTCGGAGCGATTGAGGCAAGGATGATTGACAGAATCAGTCCATTGATGCTAATCATTATGTTTGCCTTTGTGTCGGCAAGCGCAGTGAGATCAAGGTGGGTCCTGTATGCTGTACGGAACATCGTTTCAATTCCACGCGATGTGCCGAGACCACCGTCACCTTTCTTTTTCTTTTTCTTCTTTTTCTTCTCGACCAATACATCCGGCGTCGGCGTACTGGATTCAGGGGCAAGGGCTCCTGCACCCTCGGGTGCTTCGGTGCTATCCATTGTCAATTGGTTTATTTTACACAGACCATCGATTGTCAAGATAATCAAACTGCATATATGGTAGCGAACGGGAAGGCAAAGATTCGAGATCGGTTCAGCTCGCGACTGTTTTTAGTGGCATTCCTGACCCTGGGACAACTGATTGCGGTTAACTGTGTTTACGCACAATCAGAAATCACAACAGATATTTTCCCCTTTGACCTGGCTACACCTGACCTCAATGAAAAGCTGCCAGGCCAACTTGATGAGATCAGCGGACTAGCCGCTATAGATGATTCGACGATTGTAGCTGTTCAGGACGAGAGAGGATATCTCTATTTCCTCGACGCGAGATCGGGTAAGTTGCGAGATCGGGTCCGATTTGCATCCAGCGGTGACTATGAAGGAATCGCGCTGGCAGGAGACGTGCTTTATGTGCTGCGCAGTGACGGGGATCTCTACAGGGTGACCGAGTGGCAATCAGACGATCCTCAAACGAATAAAATCGAGACGTTGCTGTCAGGGCGGTTTGATACAGAGGGACTCGAGTACGATGCCGCAAACCGTCGCCTTCTTATCGCCTGCAAGGAGTATCCCGGAAGGCGGTTAAAGGGGTTCAGGTCTGTTTATGCATTTTCCCTCGAAACGAATGAGCTGATCAGGCAACCGGTATTTGCAGTCAATTACGACGCGAAAATGCGGAGCGAGTACCCGGCGCGTCTTTCTGAAGTTGTTGAAGACAAAGATAATCGACGGGATTTCAAACCATCTGCGATTGCGATCGAGAACAAAACAGGTCACGTATACATTCTGTCATCTGTATGGAAGGCATTGGTCATCCTCAGTGCAGATGGCAATCTGGTCTCGGTCGTTGAACTGGATCCAGACAGGTTTCGGCAACCGGAAGGACTGGCTTTTGATGCGTCAGGTAATCTGTACATAAGCAGTGAAGCTGCGGGAAAGAAAGCGAGACTCTTCAGATATAACAGAATCAAATAGCAGACTGTGTGACAATAATTACCACGTTAAATCGGGCTCTGTTAGTATTGATTCTGGCATTTGTGGCGACGGGATGTGCTACCCGGCAGTCGTTTATTGCCAAAGCAGATCGTGACTGGGAGCAGCGTACTCTACCCAATGAAGCAAATGAAGTCTTTCGAGTATTTCTCATCGGGGATACAGGTAGCCAGGGTCAGATCGAAGGTCGACCGTGGTCGACGTTGCAGTTGCTAAATCAGGAGCTTGTAAAAGCAGATTCAAACAGCGCCGTAGTTTTCCTCGGGGACAACATCTATTGTTGTGGCCTCCCGGACAGCACGAATCAACAGCGTGGGCCTGCCGAGGCTGTCCTTGATGCCCACATAGCTTCTGTCGAAGGCTTCAAAGGGCGTGTCTATTTTGTCCCCGGTAATCATGACTGGAATAATTCCAAAGCCGGCGGCCTCGAGTCGGTAGCCCGGCAGGAACGTTACCTCGAAGAACGACTTGGTGGGAAAAATATTCTTGTTCCTGACGGAGGATTTCCCGGACCCCACGTCGTTGAACTGACAGATGGAATTTCAATGGTCGCTCTCGATACGGAGTGGTGGCTTACCGATAAACAGAAGTCATTTGGAGATACGGGTGAGTACGAGATAGATGAAGAGCAGGACTTCTTCCTTGAGCTGGATGACGTTATCACGAACAAGCTGGATGATGACAATGTTCTTGTCGTCGCACATCATCCAATGTTTTCCAATGGCGAGCACGGTGCAAAGTTTGACCCGAGGGTACACCTCTTCCCTCTTTCGCTCAAGTACGACAGGGCGTATCTACCTCTTCCGATACTCGGGACGCTTGCTGCGACATACCTCAAAGTGTTCGGCGGGAGTCGCCAGGACATCGCCAATTCGCGATACAGGCAGCTCCGAAACGCAATGACAGGAATCTTTTCGTCGCACGAAAGTCTTGTATATGCGTCCGGTCATGAACACTCGCTCCAGCATTTTCGCGTTGGCCCGGACCACTTGTATCAGGACTATATCGTCAGTGGATCGGGATCACGTCCGACGCATGTCGCCGGGGGTAACGGCGCGAGCTTCGCAGCTAATCCCGAGGGATTTGCGATCCTTCAATACTATCGCGACCGGTCTGTATGGCTTTCGTTCTGGGATACAGAATCAGATCCGGATAAAGCGAAGGTTATATACCGAAAGAAGCTGCGTGACGGAAGAACGATTATCGACGAAGATGATGTGCCTCAGCTGCCACTGGAAGAATATCCCGACTACTCTGATTCGATCGCGACACAAGCGATTAATCCGGACTACGCTGCAGGTCCTGTTAAGTCGTTTCTGCTCGGCAGTCACAATCGTGATTTGTGGACCGAACCGGTTTCAGTACCGTATCTCGATATGGGCCGCGAGGCAGGCGGGCTAACGCCGATCAAGCGAGGTGGTGGAATGCAGACGGTATCGCTGCGTCTTGCAGGAGCCGATGGGCGGGAGTACGTCCTCCGGTCTCTGGACAAAGATCCTTCCGGGACAGTTCCGGAAATCCTGAAAGGGACGATCGCAACTGACATCGTTCAGGATCAGATAACATCCATCAATCCGTATGGGGCGTTTATTATCCCCGACCTTGCACAGGCGGCAGGAGTGTACCACACACAGCCCCGCATCGTCTACATGCCAGATGATCCACGTCTTGGCCCTTTCAGGGGAACATTCGCGAATAAGATTCTGATGTTTGAAGACCGACCGGACGATGATGAATCTGATCAGGATAATTACGGCAACTCCGAAGATGTCGAAAGTGCCTCGAAGATGTACAGGGAGATTACGGAGGACAACGACAATCGCGTTGACCAGCTTGCCTTTGCTCGAGTTCGACTGTTTGACATGCTGCTCTCCGACTGGGACCGGCACCGGGGACAGTGGAGATGGTCATCTTTTGATGATCCTGACGGGAAGGGCGACCTTTTCAAGCCGATTCCACGAGATCGGGACTGGGCGTTTAACAAAATGAACGGGCTGCCCACTCTGGCATCTCAGTTTGACGCCAAGTTTCAGGATTTCCGGGAGAGCTTCGGCTACTTGAAAGGTCTGACGTTGAATGGGCACGAGCAGGATCGCAGACTGTTGAATGCCGTTTCCCGCGATGAATGGATACGGATCGCAACTGAGATTCAGGCTGGCTTGACTGATGATGTAATTGATCTGGCCGTCTCAAGGTGGCCTGCAAGTATTCAGGCAATTGCCGGTGAGGAAACTGCACGCCTCCTGAAAATCCGACGCGACAAACTTCATGAAATCGCTTCGGAATACTACACGATCCTGGCGGGTGTTGCAGACTGGGTCGGCAGCGACAAACACGAGCAGGTTATCGTACGGATCCTTCCGGACGGTTCTGTTGAGATGGAGGCTGACAAAACGTCAAAGGATGGTGAGTTCCGACAGCCATTGTTCTCACGTACTTATCATCCTGATGAAACGCGCGAGATTCGAATCTTCGGACTGGACGGGAACGACAGATTTAGTTTTCAAGGCGCGGTCACCAGAATAAATATAATCGTGGTAGGAGGCGCGGGAGATGACACGATCGAAAATACATCGCGTACCCGTGTCCGATACTATGATACACACGCTGGAGAAAGCAACCTCACTAACATAAGCGCGACGATTCAGGATTCGCCTGCCGTCAATGAATATGATCCTCTCGACTTCAGGCACGACGCGCGTCTGCCTCAACTGTATTTCGGGCACAACAGTGATGATGGTGTCTTCGTTGGTGGTGGACTCATGTTCGTCAAAAACGGTTTTCGAAAGACACCATTTGCGCGGTCCAGAAAAATCATCGGGAATATATCTGGTCGAACCGGTGCGTTCAATATTCAATACGAATCTGTCCGAACGGATGTGAGCGGAGTATGGGATGCAGTTTTTCACACCTATGTCTCGTCGCCTGCGACGATCCGAAATTTCTACGGGTTCGGAAATGACACGGAGCGGACAGAGGATAGACGCTTCTACGAGTCTCGGCTTATACAAGTTGGAATTCGGCCCTATTTGCGAGCAGATGTCGAGGAAGGTCTTGTGGCCTCATTTGGCCCGACACTTACTATCACGCAAGTGGAGGATAATCCGGATCGCTTCCTGGCAATGGATGAGAGTGTCGACAGCGAGGTCTTTGAAACGCAGGTACTGGCTGGTCTGAATGCAGAAATTGGCATAGCGAATGTGGAGGGAGGTGCTGTCCCAACTCGCGGTTTTAGATGGCTTAATAGTATCGCCGCCCAGTCCAGTGTATCTGATTCCGATGATCGCTTTATCAAGTTGACTACGGATCTCCGGATGTACATGACGCCTGTCAGAAATCGGATTACTCTTGCACTTCGGCTCGGTACGGACCATCTGGTAGGTGATTTCCCGTATCACCAGAGTAGTTCACTCGGCGGCAACAACAATCTAAGAGGCTTCCTCAAGGACCGCTTCAATGGCCGAACTTCGTTTTATCAGAGCGGGGAGATACGCATCAGACTCGCGGACTATTCGACTTACCTGACCACTGGCAAGATCGGTTTGCTCGGGTTCATCGACAATGGTCGTGTCTGGTTCGATGGGCAATCCTCGAACACGTGGCACCAGGGATACGGAGGAGGTATCTGGACGAATTTGCTGGGTGTAATTACACTTTCATCCTGGGTTGCGACGTCTACCGAGTACACGACCTACAGCTTCAAGTTTGGCTTTCAGTATTAGCCGTCTACATCGACACCTTCTTCAACCCGCGCCGCGAAGTACCCGAAGGCATCGAGCTGTGCGTGGACCTTCTGGGCGCCTTTCGCCTTGACGTATTTATTTCGCAGGCGGCTATCTATGATACGGGCCTTGGTGTTGTCGGAGAGCTGCAGTTCGAGATAGTCGAGGATTTCTTTGCGACAGGTGACATCGTCGATCGGCACACCGACCTCGATTCGGCGCGACAGGTTTCTTTTCATCCAGTCCGCAGAGGCGATGTACACCTGGCGGTCGCCGCCGTTTTCGAAGACGAAGATCCGGGCGTGTTCGAGAAACCGATCTACTATGCTGACTATCTTGATATTACCCTTCAGCTGCGGCAGCTCTGGATCCAGACAACAGATACCCCGGCATACAATTCTTATCGGTACCCCGGCTTCGGCTGCTTCACAGAGCAGGTTGACCATAGTCGAATCTTCGAGACTATTAACCTTTATCGATATTCCAGAATGTTTTCCGGCGTGTGCTGCATTTATTTCCGTCCGAATGAGAGATTCGAAACTTGATCTCATTGAGAAAGGTGCAACCAGCAGCTTTTCGAATTTTGGAGATAACGTGGGATCCTGCAAGTAGTCAAAGACCCGGCAAACTTCGGCAGTGATATCCTGGCGGCCGGTGAAAAGTCCGATATCGGTGTAGAGGGTTGCGGTCTTCTCATTGAAGTTGCCGGTACCTATGTAGGAAACGTCATTGCCGTTCCTCCGCTTCGCCAGTAGTAACTTTGAATGCACTTTTATGCCGGGCATACTGTACAGGACCTCAACTCCGGCTTCCTGAAGCAAGTGGGCGGACTCCAGATTGGGAGCTTCGTCAAAACGGGCTTTCACTTCTACGAAAGCCACAACTCGTTTTCCGTTTCCAGCAGCTCGTGCCAGACTGGTCACGATCTTACTGTCTCTGGCTGTACGATAGAGTGTGACAAAGATCTCTTCGGTGTCCGGGTCATCGACCAGCTCATCGAGATACTGTTGGACGTAACCAAATGAGTGATACGGCGGGAAGATCACAGCGTCACGTGAAGCGATAGTATCTACAATAGATTCAGCCTTGCCGAGAAACGCGTGATCTACCGCGGGAAGAGGTTCATAACTGAGTTTCTTTCGACCGAAGTCCGGAAATCCAAAAAAGTCGCTGAAGTTGTGATATCGACCTCCGACAACAAGGTCCTCGTCTGACAATCTGAAGTAGTTCTTCAGGACGGTAACCATCGGGTATGGCATTCTCATATCGTATAGAAAACGAGTTGGTACCCCCTGCTCTCTTTTCTTCAGACTCTTGCTTATCAATTCAATCAGGTTACCGGTAAACTCGTCCTCGATATACAATTCAGCGTCCCGTGTGACCTTTACCGAGTAGGACTCACCGACCTCGTATTCGGGAAAAATGTCATAGAGATTGGCGCGAATAATATCATCTACAAAAAGTACGTGATGTACATCGTCTTCTGTAGGAATCGGAACAAACCTGTCAATATCCTGAGGGATCTCAACCAGGCCATAAGACGGTTCCTCTACAAACAGCGTGGATGCTGAAGATGGCCATAGTTCTGCTACGAGATACTGGCCGCGGTTTTCTATAAATGGCGGGGTGCTCCCTGCTGTAATGATAAGCGGGTAAACATGGCGAGAGACGTGCTCATCGAAATACTGGCTGACAAACTCTGTCTGGCTGCTGCCAAGAGAAACGTCCAGATCAAGTACGATGCCCTCGTCTTCGAGTGCGGGCAGGATAGAGTGCGAAAAAATGTCGCCGAACTTTCGCTGTTGTTTGACGACAACATTCTGCATTTCCTTAAGCAGCCGTGCTGGATTAAAATCGAGTTTTGATGCATGCTTGTCTTTCAATCGAAGAAGCGCCCTGATTGACGCAACGCGCACGCGAAAGAACTCGTCCAGATTTGACGAGAATATTGCCAGGAACTGAAGCCGGCTTATCAGCGGCACTGATTCATCTGCCGCTTCCTGAAGCACTCTCCCGTTGAACGCAAGCCAGCTAATCTCGCGATTTATTTGCTCGTAGGTTTTCTGAGGGCCTTTCTCTGAACTCATTGGCCCAGGTCAGTTCTGTTCGCAGAGAAGACGGCAACTGCTCGATCGCAAGGGCCTCCTACGGGTGGATTTGGTTTCCGAACAGTGACCTCGACATGGTCCACACCGTCGTGGTCGTCAAGTACTTTCTCACCGATCAGGTAAGCGAGTCGTTCGATAAGGTAGAAATTGTTACGGGTTACGATCTCCTTGACCTGCGAGTAAATTTTCTCGTAGTCGACAGTCTTGTCAAGATCGTCATTGATCGCGGCATCAGTAAAATCAACGGTCATGACGACATCGACTTCATATCGACCGCCGATTCTATGCTCTTCTTTCATGACGCCATGATGGGCGTAGAAGACTGCATTCTCAAGTTTGACAATTCCGGATGGCATGGGGATCGCGTATTAGTTCTGGTCGAGCCGCGTCATGAAAGGAGCAATGAGTGAATCGGAGGGGGAGGTTTGCATCAGTCTATTGACGTAGAGCGTTCCGTATAGTCCAAGAAGATAATCGCTACGACGGCGATGTTCGTCGAAAAAGCGGACAAGTTGTGTGGAAGGGAGAGGATCAATCATGTGTATTTTACGCGGTCCATCAGGGCCGACAGGGGCATTGCCAGGAAAGCTCTTTTCTGGCTCGTTTGCCCGTTTACCGAAGTGGCAACCTGTGCACTGGGCAGGCGCAGCTAGTGATTCGCTGAGCGGCTGTGTACTGTCAGCGAGCATCCCCATACTGTCATAAACCGCAAAGTCCCAGAAATCATCCGGTCGTTTGATCATGGCAGTCGTCTCCACGAGGGTGTCGCCATCAATATGCTCTCCGATCACGACCGTTCCAACAGGATATACCAGTTTGTCGGAGTTCTGCTCGAATGCACGTAGCGCTGCACGGAGATTTTCGGTGCCAATGAATGTGTGGCGCCTGGCAGTCGTCATAACACCGTCAACATCTATGACGAAAGAGTTGTCGCGGTCTACATCAAACTTTCGGATCAGTGAGTCAATTGTCGGCGGCAGCTGCCGGGCGGCATAATATGACTGACTCATGATCTCTTCGAACGAATCCCATTGGATTCTTCCCTGATTGGTGATATCGCGAAGTGCATCACCTATTAGTGGGTAATGGACGCTGATAGAATCGGGTCGAATCGTGATGTCTCCATTCTCGACGACGACGAAGTTGGATAATGCGACATCGCCTTGCGATTCAGCAAGGCCTGAGAGATAGAATTTTGCGATCTGCTCCGAATTGGATTTGTCGGCCTCGACAATGACATAACCGGATTGCGATGCATCGTTGCCTGTCGTGCAGGCTGACAAAACGACTACTGACGCAAAGACTGAAAGGACGAATAGACGAGAGAGCGTTGATCTGGCAGTGAGCACTGGATTTGACAACCTAGAAGCCGTTGAACTGAACGGTTGTGTCAGGTATGTGGCTCAGGCTTCGGAAACCGGCTACCCGGTCTTCAATTTCTTCGGGCGTGAGATCCAGAAGCCTTTCTGGTCCAAATTTCTCTACAGTAAATGATGCCGTTGTGCTTCCAAATATTACGGCTGACTTGAGCGCACTCAGGTCGCGGCCTTCCTCTGACGCGAGGTACCCGGCGAATCCACCCATAAATGCGTCGCCGGCACCAGTAGGATCGTAAATTTCCTCCAGTGGGAATCCCGGTGCGGAGAAAACATGGTTCTCGAAAAATAGAAGCGCTCCGTGCTCGCCTTTCTTGATGATGAGAATTCTCGGGCCGAGTTCCTGAATAATTCGGGCGGCTTTGACAAGGTTTGGCTCGCCTGCCAGCTGCCGTGCCTCAGAGTCGTTGATGATGAAACAGTCCACGTTGCCGAGCATGGCGCGAAGTTCATCCGGTGTGTTCTCGATCCAGTAATTCATTGTGTCACAGATGACCATTTCTGGCGACCGAACCTGCCTGAGTACCGAGGCATGAATTTTAGGGTCGAGATTGCCGAGACACAAGATGCGTGCGTCGCGGTATGCTTCCGGAAGCTCGGGGTCGAAGTCCATCAGGACATTCAAGTGAGTGGCAAGCGTGTCGCGGTCGTTAAGATCGTAGTGGTATCTTCCCTCCCACGAAAAGGTTTTGCCATCTTCAATGGTCTCCAGTCCGTCGATATTGATGTCACGGTCGACGAAGACGCTTCGGTATTCATCGGGAAAATCGCCGCCGATGACCGCCGATAAACCGATATCGCTACAGAGGTGTCTGGCTGAGAGAGAGATAAACGTCGCGCTGCCTCCAAGAACTGAATCGGCAGAGCCGAAGGGAGTCTCGATTTTATCCAGAGCTACGGTTCCTACCGCTACAATATCCATGAGCAAGGGAGAACACGCGTTGTGTTCGTTTAGAGATTGGGTTTTGGTGTCAGTTATTTGGTGTATCGCTTGATCCAGTCGCTGACTTTCTGAACCATTGCGGCTGCAGCAGCCGCCTTGATTGTCTCCATCACTGAGGTTGAGACCTTCCCTCCTTTTGATCGGAGCTCTGAGATTCTCTCGTCATGCAAAAGAGGCTCGACCGAGTCGATGAACCGTTCGCTGACCTCTTCGGCCCGATGTCCGAGGTCAGACCGGAGCGCGGCTGCCTGCCGTTGAAGTGACTGGCTGGCATCCTCAATCTGGTGTCGTACCTGTCGACTGATCCGTTCGGTTCTGGTAGCTTCCTCTTCTTCGTCGAGAAGCGAAATGACAATCGCTGCCGCGACGAGGCCGATGCCGAGGGCGGCCCCGGTGGCCAGGACGGGGTGATCTTTCACCCACGTGCGGGCTCTCTCGACCGTGAGGTCGAGATTCAGGTTGTCGACTTCTTCTCTGAGCTTCTTTAATCCCTCCTGGATGTCAAGCGAGCTCTCGGGGGCTGGCGAGTGGTCTTCCAGCGTTTCAGTTGTTGCTTGCTTTGCTTCCGTTGCTTCCATCGTTTTTCGTTATCTACGTGCGAGGACACCAATAAAAACTCCCAGTGCGAAGCCGCAGAGTACCGCAAGTCTCTTGTTCTCGCTTACCCAGTCGCTGAAGTCGTTCAGTTGTTTAACGGTATTGTCGTCCTTCATCTCAGAATCGGTTTTTATGCTGTCTCAAACTACTAACTTTTTGGTTCATCTTGTACCTGCTCGCGTGCGCATTAGGTGGAAAATACGTTCAGTGTTGATGTGGCATTGAAGATTGATCCAAAATGCATCCCATTGGCATCTATTTGCGTCTAACCGGTGAACCTTATTTTATTTAGCGCTTATCAACTGCGATTGATTGGATTCGCGAAAATTGTCTCAGCACAATAACGCTGCCGGCCTGATCGTTCCAGAAGTGCCTGATATATAGACGAGGACTCGTGACCCCTGCTTCCCACCGCATCCCGAGCTTCATGCGTACATACTTTTCCCGGATTTCAGTGGCTCCTGACGGAGCTTGCCGGATGAAGACAGTCTTCCTGTTATTGCTATTCGTTTTGGCGATCGGCGCCTCTCCTTCTGCGGCCCAGAGGCAGGTAGTGGCACCTGAAGCAGAGTATACAGAGGCGTTTCGGTTGTTCAATGAACGTCTCTATGACCTGGCATTCACACGATTCAGTGAGTTTCGAGCCAGGTATCCTGATCATGTAAATTCGCCGGATGCGCTGTTCTACGAAGCCGAGGCACTGCT
>JABDKO010000150.1 GCA_013002165.1 Rhodothermales bacterium
GATCATGACAGCCTTTACAAAACTAACCTCATTCGCAATCTCGATTCTTTTCGCCATTGGTTGTGGCTCTCCCGAATCCGCGTCGCCCGACAACGAGATGCAGCAAGACATGATCGCTTTTACATCGTCCAGAACTGGAAACTATGACGTTTTTATCACCTCGGTCGATAGCGACTCAGTGATAAATCTGACAGATCATCCTGCGACTGACTTTGGAGTATCGTGGTCACCCGCTGGTGATCAACTCTTGTTTGGAACCGATCGAGATGGCAACCGCGAGATCTACGCAATGAACGATAACGGTTCGGATCTTCGTAACCTGACAAACCACCCCGGGGTCGATACCTCGCCAGCATGGTCACCCGATGGTTCCAGGATTGCTTTTGTTTCAGATAGAGATTCAAACTCGCGTGAGATCTATGTCATGAACAGCGATGGTACGAACATCGAACGACTGACTACCAACGAGCGATATGACGAGTCGCCATCGTGGTCGCCTGACGGAAACCAACTCGCCTTTGGAGCCGTCGCGCCATCCGGGAGTGATGAAGAGACATTGCAGATATTTGTTCTCGATTTGACGACCGGAGAGGAAACGCAACTGACTCAATTGGCAGGACATAATTCGGCCCCACGCTGGTCACCGGATGGCAGTCGCATAGCCTTCTACGGACAGGTGGGAGAAGGATTTTCGGGAGCCGACATATTCACCATGAACCCTGACGGCACCGGCATGATAAACCTTACGAATGATGCCGAACCGGACTGGCAGCCCGATTGGTCGAACGACGGAGAGTGGATCGTTTTCTCAAGAGGACCGGGTGATCCGCTCGATATCTGGATCATGCGAAATGATGGGACCGAACGGCGCACGGTTGTTCTTGCCGAGGGTCGCGATGAGCAGCCGGCGTGGCGTCCAGCCTCTGATTAGACAGGTGGCCAAGCGACTTGTATCGAGCAAATAGCAGGTCGGTCGTGACTCTGCAGCGTTTGTGGATATTGCCTTAACGTGTAGCCATAGTAGCGGCGCGAGCTACTCGCTGCTTCTACTGGCCATCTCCCCTACTCAGGCCTACGCGGCGCATTCCCGATCCGGAGTTGGCATGACGGAGGCAGTCAAACTGCTACATTATCTATCTCAGAAAAACTTTCAGAAATCGAACATGGATACATTCCAGCAGATCAATAGCGGAGAAGGCAGAGACTACGACTACTCGCAGGACCACTGTTTTGTCAAACTATCATCTAATGACACGAATGGTACGCTCTCGATCGTCGAAGACACGCTGAAACCCGGGTTCTTTCTCCCGCGACACCATCACAAAATAATGACCGAGGTGTTCTACATTCTAGAAGGCGAGGTCGAATTCGTTTTCGATGATGAGACAGTGCTAGCCAGAACCGGTGACACGGTCACGATTCCTCCCCACATGTGGCACGCCGCCCGGTGTGAGCGAGGTGGCAAAATGCTGACGATATTTAATCAAGGCCGCTTCGACGAGTACCTCGAGCGGTTGTCACACATGACGGAAGAGCAGTTTGACGATTCGACATTAATGCAATCAATTGCGGAAGAGTTCGACATTTACAATGCGAGTTGATAGTTCGTCTGCTGACCTGCAGCATAGCGACCGTCCTGGATGGTGCTGGACAGCAAAGCGGTCGCCTGGTTGCAACCTGCCGGGCATCTACTATTTTTGGCAATACTTTGTCCCAGTCGCGCCGCAGAAATCAGAATAGAACTGAGCAAATTCATGACAATTCTTGATTCGTCACTGCGAAGAATACGATGGTCCTACCGTTTTGTATTCCTGCTTTCCCTCTCTTTGTTCAGCTGCACCTCCGAGTACAAAGATTTTGGTAGTTACCGTGTCGTGACAGCAACAGATGGGCTGTGGGGCCTACGATGTCAACCGCGTACGGAGCTCTATTTTCTCGATCGATCATCTGCCCGCACGGTCCCGGTTTACCTCGGTACCTGCAGCACACCTAGATTCGTAACAAAGCAAATGCACGTCCCGGGAGACCCAAGCTGCTTTGCGATTTCTGACGAAGGCACGTCACTTGTGTACTTCCATCGGCCTAACTGGTGCGGCGCCGGTGAGGATGCCCTCCGAAAAGCCGGGGGTGTGTATGTCCACTCAGAGACAAATGGTGATACCCTCCTGTACTCGGACAATCAAGTCGGGCAAATATGGTCGCGTGCCCCCATTGAATCCCAGTCAATCCGGGTTGGATGGAAGGGTTCTGAACTGAGTCGCAGCGGAGCGGTCTGCTCTCAAAACCTCATCATCAGAGCTGACGGTAGTGAAGCACCGGAAGGCGAACCGCGTACAATTCACGGATGTCCTCCGGCCGCTATCAACGGGTCATCGTCTGAAGACGGTTCATGATGCTTCACCTTGCAGATTGGGTACCGCTGTTCTTGCCAGAAATTCTGTCACGTCGGCAAAAGTCGGTCTCACTGTCCTGGCGGACCTGGCGTTGCTTACCTCATTTAAAATCGGCACATTGTTGACGTTGGAATCGGTTTAATTCAACAACGCTACGTCAATTTGTTGTACTCTTTTCCACTCAATCGAACGCATCATACAAAACGGACCTGACCAGCAACTGGCAGATGGACATTAACCCTCTAGACGAGAAAAGGCATAGCACCGTCATCGGCAGTGTCGTCTCGCTTCTCCGCTACCCTGTCAAATCGATGGGTGCCCAGGAGCTTGATGAAGTCCAGCTTACATGGCATGGCTTTGAAGGTGATCGTCGGTGGGCGTTTGTTCGTGACGGAGTAGAGAGAAGCGGTTTCCCATGGCTTACAATCCGCGAGAAGCCGGATATGTGGAAATACGTGCCGCGCTTTGTCCGACCTGACAACCCGAACTCATCACCGGTCACGGTTGCTACCCCGGAAGGACGTGATTTTGACTTACTTGACCCGGCCCTGGCTGCCGAGCTTGGACATGGAGCACGAATTATCAAACAGGATCGTGGCGTATTCGATACGTTCCCCCTATCGCTCATAACTACGCAAACGATTACCATGCTCGGGTCGAGCATGGGCCGCGAACTACGTGCCCTCCGGTTCAGACCGAACCTGCTGATCAAAGCGGCTGGAGCCGCTCATTTTCCTGAAGATGCATGGGTCGGAGCAGTTCTCAAGGTTGGTGATGCTGCCTTCAGGGTCGACAAGCGGGATCAAAGGTGTGCAGTGGTTAACATCGATCCGGAAACAACACGGTCAGATCCATCGATTCTCAAAGCCATCTCCCGTGAGCGTGGGAGCTGCCTTGGCGTCTATGGCTCCACCGTCAAACCTGGTCGTATTACCGTCGGCGACCAGGTATTTCTCCACACGTGAATCGATATGTCGCAAAGCGGTCGACTTTCGATATGATGAACCTATCAGAATACGCTCAGATTCTACTCATTTGTTTTACTCGAGCATTTGTCATATTACCTCCTCACTCAGATATCGGGCAAAAATGATGGTTGACGTAGACAAAGCACAGGAAGACAATAGTGAATCGGGTAACCGACTACAATTGAGCACGTGGCGAATTATGGCGTGGGTTGCCGCTATCCTTTTTCTAGTGGCAATATTTGTTGCGATGCAATTCACGGACGAAGTGAATTGGACCGCAGGCGATTTCCTGATCGCAGGTTTCCTCCTTTTCGGGTCGCTCGGCGTCTATGAGATAGCGACAAGGGCGAACGTCAACACAGCGTACAGAGCCGGAGTCGGTGTTGCTGTACTGGCGGCATTTCTCATGATATGGGTCAACGGAGCCGTGGGCATTACAGATAGTGACGCAGACGGGATGTACATTGTCGTCGTTGCGATCGGAGTCATCGGGGCCTTCATCGCTCGTTTTAAAGCCAGGGGCATGTGGCGCGCCATGCTTGTTACGGCTGTGGCGACTGCCCTGGTAGGCATCTCTGCATTGATCGCAGGGATCGTTCCTTCCTTTAACACCCCCTTCGAGATCCTCGCGATCACGGCATTTTTTGTGGTACTGTACGGAGGTTCGGCACTCCTATTCCGGAACGCAATATCGGGAGATGGCTGATGCGCATTAAACCGATTGACAAGAATGCTGCGCCTCATATTCTGGCAAATGGTCGGATTCACCGTCGCCGCCAAAAACACTTTATTGGCGGCTAATCACTATCAGGTACAGAACGATGGCAGCAAATACCAAGAACGACGACGGTCAGCCGAACAGGCATGACACTCTAATGCGATTGAAAAGACATACGGTGCTTTCGGTACTCACGTTTCTGATCGGGGTCGCGCTGGTCGTGATTGTGGGTTACGTGGAGGATGACCCGATAATTCCTCCTTTCATTATGATTGCAGTGGGCGCTGTCTGGTTTATCGTGACCAGAGCCAAAATTCGTTCACATCATATGGATCGTAAGTGAAGAGTACATCCCGGAGAGTAGAGCCAACGGCTCACGTCCATTCTTTACTGTCGATGGTCACAATATCGGCAGGTGCGGTCCTGATGATATTCATGATTGTTGCGGAAGACGAACCTGGTGCAATTCCATTGCTAATGATTGTGCTGGGCGCGGCCTGGTATCTCGCTTCGACGAAGAAGGCAGGGCGTAATCAACAGTAGCTGCATTGTTGTTCGGACAAGATGTACACGTCGAGTCACTGGATACCAGTTGAGAAAACCAGACCGCCCGGTCATATTCACACAATCCGTTGCTCACAATCTTGTACACTCCGACAGTAGGTGTAGACTACAAACTGTCCAGGCTTAGCTAGTCGGAAGGTTCTTGCATGCTTCCAAGCATAATTGCACTCGGTCTTGTAGTTGTCTTTGCTGTATTGATTACAAACGCACGGACATCCGACCCATCGCTTTCACGTCAGCGGAAGCGTGCGGCAACTATACTGATCTTTATGATCGTGGTGCAAACGGTTCACTTTCTGGAGGAGCTGCGTACTGGTTTCCACACAGCCTTCGGACCGGTATTTGGCCAACCCGAGATGCCGCTTCCTGTATTCGTTGCTTTCAATGTACTTTGTATAGTCATTTTCATTGCTGCCGTACCTGGATTGATATCTGGTAGCAAATTTGCATTTGCGGCAGCATGGTTTCTGTCGATTGCAGGTGTACTCAATGGAGTGGCACATCCCATGCTTGCTCTTGCGACAGGTGGATATTTTCCCGGCCTCTTTACGTCAACATTGGTATTCATAGTCGGACTGTTGCTGATCCTCCGACTCAAACAGGCCAGCAGCCCGTTTTCCCGGTAGACGTCTCCTGTTCTCTTATCGAATTTATTGTCCATGGGTGGTCGTATACAGCTTCTTTCGTAGCTGAACTAACGACTGGGATGACCGACGTGACGTGGCCCGGGTACACAAAAGTCTCGGGTTATATCTCGTGGCAACAGCTAGAGTCTCCAAATACCATTCTTTCGGTTAGTGTATGCCTTCATGATGCTCATGGCACCAATGACGCCACAGCCAAACATCAAACCTTCCACTCCACCAAGTACAGACTGTGTGGCCTCACCAAAGTGAAGCTCTCCCAAGACGGTTCCAAGCCTGTCGAGTTGAAGCTGAGAATTAGAGAATGACTGACCTACAAGATTTAGAC
>JABDKO010000226.1 GCA_013002165.1 Rhodothermales bacterium
GTCCCGCATCGTTCGCAAACGAAATAGAAGCAGCCTCATTTCCACCCAGATCATTGAAGTTTGATGGCAGGTCCCAAACAATGGAATTACCGATTGATACCGGGTTTGCTCCTGACTCTACGAAAATCTCTTCGGTGGACGAAGCCGGTCCCGGCTGGATGATTGTATTCAGAATCGACAGGTTCGCATTCGGGTTCGATTCCTCGTAAATGTCCGAGCCATTCTGTTCGGCATCGTTATTCCAGAATGTGGCATTCCTGACAGTGAATTCACGGTTGTTGTTCACGGCGCCCCCGAGCATCGCCGTGTTGGACGTAAAGACGGCGTTTTGAATATCCAGAACTCCGTCGTTGTAGATCGCACCACCATAGTCCGCCGAATTGGAGCCGAAGAAAACTATATCCAAAGTTACGTCGGATAAAAATGAGGCATTCTGGATTGCGCCGCCTCGACCCGCAGATGTGTTGCCATAGAAACCGCTGCCAAGTACGATTGTAGCACCGTCACCAATTATTATTGCGCCACCGTCGCCGACCGTTGTCGTGTTACCCACAAGGTGGCTTCCGGTAATAGCAACCGATCCGTCCGTACTCAGGCCGCCACCGCCAAAATTTCCGATCGACGTATTATAACCGATCGTTCCGTATCGAAAGGTAAGCGTTGCAGTTCCGTTACGAATGCCACCACCGGTAGACGCAGTGTTGTTTGTGACAGTCGATCGTAGAAGTTCAAGGTCACTTCCTATTACGTTATACACCCCGCCTCCGGATTGTGTGGATTCATTCCCGTCGATCACTAGATCGTCGCCGAACACGGTTGCCAGTCGGAGCGACATGCCTCCACCCGTGTTAGCCTTGCAATCGCGGAAAACAGAACGCGTAATTGTGACAGTCCCGCCATCCTGGTAATAGCAACCGCCAGAGCTGGCAAAACTATTTGAGATGACAATGTTGTTTAAAGTGACATCACTGTTGGTAGTAACCAGGCCACCCCCAAACCCCGTAAGGTCAGCTTCGTAGTTCGCATCCGATATATGAATACAATCAAGTACAACATCGGTCGAGGCAGATATGGTTACGACGTGGTCGGCATGGAGTGTTTCGGGGTCGCCGGTATTATCGCGAAGGTCACCAGTGAAGATAGTGGTTGGAGTTACGGGTGGTCTATCGTTAATTGACTCTTCACCTCCGAGAAAACAGCCGAAAACTCTCACTCCAGATGGAATCGTGTAAGTTGCCTGAGTATCGTTTTCATTAGCGCCACTGTCCGACTTGTCGACCGGATACCGACCCTCCGCTATCCAGATCTCATCGCCAGAATTGGCGGCCGCCAAGGCATCATGAGGGTACCAGAATGCATTGTCCCAGGAAGAGCCATCACCAGAACCGGTGGCGAGGAAGTCTACAAAGATACGTTGTGCAAGAACGGGACTGGAGAAAAGCACTAAAAACGCAACAGTCAGAGATTTGCAAACAGTGAGGAAGGCAGATTGAAATGACATGGCACCCTTCAGGTTTGAGATTAAGCGAGCTCCCCCACACCGTTAGCCTCGTCACTGAACGTTAGAGTACTATAATGAGAAGAAGCCGTATACGCAAGAAAGCTGACACCTGCGGTACCTAAAGTCAATGTTTTAGCTGCTGAAAGGCGTCGGTGTTAGGACCGCTAACAACGTTCTCAGCTGGCCTACTGACAGATACTCAACCCCATGGTTGCGATAACGGCACACGTCAGGAAGTGCCATCACCGAACCGCACACACTCGCGAATCTGTCGGCGCGTAAATCGGAGCTCACCCCGCAATTGGAATCTTCTTTTTCATGGCACGATCTAGTGGCAAACAGTAGATTGTAGTTTCCGTAATCCTTTTCAATAGCTGTTGCTTCTCTCATGAGATATCTGCTGCCGACCCTCGTCGTACTGTCACTCCTTATCGCTGGTTGCTCTGCAAGTCGTTCTGCCACAACATCGGCGGATATACTATCTGAAACCACTCAAGCCACCAACGCGAAAAGTGATTCTCCGTACAAGCCGTACGATGAAGTCATTACGGACGAAGCCGTCAGTGACAGTGGACTGTTTCATGTTCACCGTGTCAAGACGGATCTGTTTTTCGAAATTCCAGATTCGCTGATCGGCCGTGAGATGCTATGGGTAAGTCGCATTGCACAAACACCTGCAAACTTGAGCCCTTTTTTGAACGGTGGCAGCAAGGTGGGTGAACAGGTTGTTCGTTGGGAGCGCAAGGGCGAGGACATTCTCCTCCGCCGGGTCTCGTATCAGAACGTGGCCGATGATTCGTTAGCCGTCGCACTGGCCGTCGCAGTCAACAACTTTGAACCCATTATTGAGTCGTTCACTATCGAGGCATTGAGTAAGGATACGACGGGCGTTGTCGTCAAAGTGAACGATGTCTTTGAGAACGATACCCCGGCAATCAGTGGATTGTCGACTGGGCAACGCACGCAATTCAAAGTTCGCCGACTTGATTCAGACAGGTCGTTTATCGATGAGGCCAAGAGTTTTCCGCAGAATGTCAACGTGCGCCATACGATGACGTACGAGGCCACCGAGCCGCCGTCCAACACGGACACCGGCACGATCTCGATGCAGATGTATCAGTCGATGATTCTGCTTCCGGAGCAGCCGATGATGCCTCGCCTTGCCGACGAACGGGTCGGCTATTTCAGCGTCCGGCAAATCGATTTTGGCCTCGACGAACAGAAGGCTGCCGAAAAAACGTTCATCCGACGCTGGCGACTGGAGCCGTCCGACCCGGCAGCCTACGCCCGGGG
>JABDKO010000239.1 GCA_013002165.1 Rhodothermales bacterium
GTCCGGTATTGATCCAGGCATGCTGCACATCTTCAGTGTCGATGGCTTTACAACTGTCAGCGTCAGTGATCCACTGCCGTCCGCAGGCAGATTGAATATCTCAAATTATCCGAATCCCTTTACCGAAGAAACGCGAGTAACGTACTCCGGCGCCGGCGAGTCAGAGGTGACGATCTACGATCAGACCGGCCGCGAAGTATTCCATCAGTATCTTGGAAGAACAAATGGCAGGTCGTCATTCATGTGGAGTGCGGAGGGCGTTGCGCCGTCCGTCTACTTTGCACGAATCAGTAGCGGGTCAATGGTTGAGGTCACCTCGCTTACGGTTGTTAACTAGCAGCGGATTCATGTCGTGTGGTTCCGACTACCTTATGTATCGCATCCTTGATAACCTCGATCGCAAGATCAATAGTGTGCAGGTGCGTTCGGAAACACACCGCTGCCAACCTGATCGTAAAGACGCCATCCAACATGGTCGATGAAAGGAAGACGCGGCCGTCAGCGTGAATCGCATCAATGATCTGCTTGTTTACAGTGTTGGCATCTCCATCTTGCGGCACAAACCGGAATGTCACGACCGACAAGTCAGGTTCAGGGCCGACCTCGATTCCATCAATCTGCCTGACCTCCTCTCTGAAGTAGCGAGCAAGAAGCAGCTTTTCTCTGAGATTCGCGACGAATGCGCTGGTCCCGAAAAGTCTCAGCGGCAACCACATCCGCAGGCCACGGAAATGCTTTGTCAGTTCCGGTGAGATGTCTGCCGGGGACAGCGTATCAACAAGGGCATCCTGCAGGTACGTGGCTGTGTACCGGTGGGAATTGAACACGGCACTCTGGTCGCGAAGCAGGACCGCGCCGGTTCCGTACGGCAGGAACAAGGTTTTGTGGGGATCGACTACAACCGAGTCCGCTCGCTCCATGCCCTTGAACATCGGCTGCATTTCGTCGACGAGATTAAACAGGCCGCCATACGCCCCGTCAACATGAAACCATGCACCACTGCGTTCGGCAATGTCAGCAATCGTGTCGAGGGGATCGACCGAGCCCGTATCTGTTGTCCCTGCAGACGCAACGATCAGCCATGGTCGCAGTCCGGCTGCTGTGTCGGCAGTTATCTGGCGCTCCAATGCCTCCGCATCCATTCGGTACCGACCGTCCATAGGGATCTCCCGCACTGGTGCTTCAGATAACCCGGCGATACGAATAGCCTTCTGGACGCAGTGATGCACCTGTGCTGTCAAATACACACACGACGATTTGTAGTCCGCTCCCTTCAGACCTGCGGCATCGCGAGCCGTTACGATAGCGGTCATATTTGCAATGCTTCCACCCGAGGCAAGATGTCCGACGGCATTCTCGGGAAAACCAACTGCTGCTGCAAGCCAGCGGATCATCATGTTTTCCATTTCTACCGCGCCCGGATTTGCAAAAAATACCCCTGCATACCGGTTGGTAACATCCGCGAGGTAGTCACCTAAAGCAGAAGGGTAAACACCGCCACCGGGGATGTAACCGAGATGACCGCCAGAAGCCGGATTAATGCCCCTATTGTCAAGTCCCCGATCCATTTGATCGAGAAGCTCCTCAACTGGTACCGGATCAATATTGAGACCGGAGAACTCGAAGGGACTAGTACTCGGCTTCTCACCGATGTATGCTCGTCGATCCTCAATGGTGTCCAGGAATCGTTCTGCGTAGTCTACTACCGCCTTTCGTAGCTGCTCGCGTCGGGCCGGCCCCGGGTCGAGGATGCGAGCTTCGTTTTCTACCTCACGAATCTCCTCGCGAAGCAATCGCATTGACGTAGTCATAAGATGTATCGCCTAGTATTCGGTCTTGTCTGACATATTCTTCCACCTCTCAAATGGCTCGTTGCTCCGTTTGGACTTAACATGATGCATTGGAATGGTCCGAAGCTCAGGTGCAAGATTTATTTCGTTGTATATATGTTCATCGTCAAAACCAACCAGAGCAGCCTGGTGATGCCAGGCAGCGAAATACACTCGTGCTGGTCGAGCCCAGTAGATTGCGCCCAGGCACATCGGACATGGTTCACATGACGAGAACAATTCGCATCCGTCGAGTTGGAAACTACCCAGCACCTTGCAGGCCGAACGGATAGCCATAATCTCAGCATGGGCCGTGGGATCGCCGTTGGCCGTAACCCTGTTCAGGCCCTCTGCGATTATTTTCCCGTCTCGTACGACGAGGGCTGCGAACGGGCCTCCGTTGTCCTGGCAATTGTTCGCTGCCAGGTCGATCACAGTTTGAATGTGCTCGGATATTCCGTTCTTATCAGAGTAGGTCATTTCCGATCAAAATCCGTTGGATTGCAGATATGATTATCTTCCCGTGTGGTTGTCTTCATGTTGCGTCAAATTTGAGGGTACTGCGGGTTCAAATCCTGTTCGTTCCACGACAACCAGCCCAAATATAACTCCTATCTCCGCACGAAGTGTACGTATGAAACAATTGGCAACGCGAACTGACGCGCTTGAGCAAAGCGGTATCAGAGCAATCAGCAAACTGATTAATGAAGTTGACGGCATTAATCTGGGCCAGGGAATATGTGACATGCCCGTTCCGACTCCGATCAAATCAGCGGCGCATGCAGCAATCGACGGAGACGAATCGATCTATTCTCATTTCGCTGGCGTGAGGGAATTACGTTCGCGAATTGCAGCAAAGATCCGTACGTACAACAAAATCCCGATTGAGTCCGAAGAAAATATTGTTGTAAGTGTGGGTTCAACAGGCGCGTTCGTGACTGCAATGATGGCCCTTCTGAACCCGGGCGATGAGGTTCTTCTTTTTGAGCCGTACTACGGCTACCACAAACACATCATCGAACTGATAGGTGGAAGTGTCACATATGCGCCGATAGACATGTCAACATACTCTGTTGATTTCAACCAGGTGCGCGAAGCGATATCTGAAAATACGAAAGCAATCCTTATAACCACCCCCGCGAATCCAAGCGGCAAGGTATGGTCGCACGAAGAGTGCCTCAACATTCTATCCATCGCTCACGAACTTGACCTTTATATCATTACGGATGAGATATACGAGTATATGCTCTACGACGGAGCCGAACATCTGTCTATTGCTTCGATGCCGACGGCCTACGACCGAACCATTACCCTTTCAGGTTTTTCAAAGACCTATAATATGACGGGGTGGCGTCTCGGATATGCGGTCGCACCGACGCACATTGCGGAGAAAATGGGATTGATCAACGACCTCGTATACATTTGCGCACCGACGCCGCTACAGCACGCCCTTGTCGCGGCCTTTGACATGTCGGAAAGTTACTACTCCGATCTGAGAGCTGCCTATCTCGAAAAACGGAACATGATGTGCGATACGCTTGAAAGATGCGGATTCAATCTTGTCAGACCGCAGGGCTCCTATTACATTCTTGCCGACTACAGTAAACTCAGACAGCGTTTCGATGGCTTTGATGACGACATGTCGGCGTGCAAAACACTCATTTCTATGTGCGGGATAGGTACAGTTCCCGGCAGGTCGTTTTTCAGCGATCCGCAAGACGGGAACGATCTTCTCCGATTCTGCTATGCCAAAGAGTTGGATGTGCTAACCGAGGCCTGCAAACGCTTGGAGGCAGCGTTTACACAACCCGCTCAGTGACGCCTGTCTTGGACAGTGCTGCAAGCACGTCCGAATGGACCAATCCATTTGTTGCGATAACACCATTGTTCTTCGCCAGTCCGATGCCATGCGTGAAGTCGAGGTGATTCCCGTGTATGTCGGTGACCTTGCCGCCTGCTTCCTCGATGACGAGCATACCTGCTGCGTGATCCCAGATCTTTTCCACGTACCCGGGCCGAGTCGGCAACCGCATATAGATTTCCGCATCTCCTCGCGCAACAATAGCGTACTTGGCCTGACTGTCCAGCCTGACCGAGTCTTCTTGAATGCCGAGTGCTTCGGCGACAGCAGCTGCGTCTCCGTGCGAGGAATGACCTGATTCGACCGACTCACAAAATCGCGCTTTAGCAGTCGAAGAAATCGTACTTACTGCAACAGAAGAAGCAGATGTCCCACCAAGGTTCATGGATTGCGTTCCTTCACCGCGAACGGCGCAGAACACAACTCCGGTCTCCGAGCTGTCAGAACCTGTAGACAAATTCGGGCAACAAAGTGCAGCGACAACGACCTTGCCGTTTTCGATCAGGCCCAGCGCTATTGCGTACTGTTCTTTTCGAAGAAAGCCTTTTGTACCGTCGATCGGATCCAGCGTCCACAGTCGTTTGGCATATTTTGAGGCGCCACCTATATCGATCCAGTGAAGGATGTTCTCGGTTGTGGCTCCCTCTCTCTCGACTCGTACATGAGAGACAACCTTGGCCAGCAGATCTGCTTTTTCCGGTTTCCTCAGTTCATGAGAGTCCTCCTCGCCGATCACCGGGTCGTCTGGAAAAGCTTCATTTATTGCACGGCAGACAAGCGCCTGGCTACCGAAGTCTGCTACAGTGACTGGACTACGATCTTTCTTCTCCATCATCTTTGGTGAGACCGTCGCCTGCACTTTTTGACAGAGTGACGCTGCCTCCAGGACTGCCGCAAGAGCGACTT
This sequence comes from Rhodothermales bacterium, assembly GCA_013002165.1. GTDB lineage: Bacteria > Bacteroidota > Rhodothermia > Rhodothermales > JABDKH01 > JABDKO01. Next base: position 4,597 of record JABDKO010000239.1, read on the forward strand.
CTACTTCTTTCTTGTACGAATCAAAATGCATTAGCTCGGGTGCTGTTTGGGAAATAATGGAAAATCGCTATGGAACCGAATTTCTCCGTCCACTGAAAAGCAAAAATGTTCAAGACCGTTGGTGACGCCAACGTATGGAGCCTTGATAACACGGTTATACCTGCCTACTTGTTCGAATACATGACGTTTCAATTCTACATCAGGCGCCTTGCACTCGACGACCAGCCACGGTTGGCCATGTCGATTATACACCACAATATCTGCTCTTCTCGTCATTCCTTGAAAATCAAACGCTTTTTCAACAGCAATCAATCCAACCGGAACTCCTCGAAAGGCGGTCATGAAGTGGATGAAATGCTGTCTGACCCATTCTTCGGGAGTACAAAGCACGAATGAGCCGCGGACCTGGTCAAGGATCAGCATCCTGTCATTTTCCTCGCGGACAGTCAGGTCTGCAGGTGGCAAATTAAGTGGTAGCATCCGTCCATTGGACATGCGCGTCAGATTTTGGCATTATCGGAAGATGATCAGTCACCGTCCGTTGATTCATTCCGTTTGATTCCGGCAATGTGGTACAGCACAGACATTCTGACGGCGACACCATTTGTCACCTGGCTAAGTATGACAGCCCGTTCATGGTCTACAACTTCGCTGGCGAGCTCAACACCCCGATTAACCGGTCCGGGATGCATCACCAGCAGGTCTTGGTACCGGTGGAGGTGATGCATCTTGATTCCGAAAGTTTCATGGTACTCGCGGAGACTGGGAAAAAGGACGGACCCTTGTCGTTCAAGCTGAATGCGCAGCGCCATTGCTACGTCACACCCCTCCAGCGCCTCGTCGAGCCTGTTGGTTACTCGCACACCCATCTCATTTATACCGAACGGAATCATGGTCCTTGGGCCGCAGAGCGTCACCTCGGCACCCATTGCTTTCAAGCCGTGGATATTTGATCGGGCAACGCGGCTGTGGGAAATATCGCCAATGATGGAGACGCGCTTGCCGTCCAGCGGACCCAGACGGTCTGTCATTGTCAGCAGATCGAGAAGTGCCTGGGTCGGGTGCTCGTGGGCGCCATCTCCGGCATTGATAATTGCTGCATCAACGCATTGGGTAAGAAAGTGAGGGGCGCCCGGCGACTGGTGTCGGACGACAACAATATCGATCTTCATGGCCTCGATATTCTGGGCCGTATCTTTCAGTGTCTCGCCTTTTGAAACGGAGGACCCGGATGCCGAAAAGTTTACCGTGTCAGCTGACAATCGTTTTTCTGCCAGCTCAAACGAAATCCGTGTGCGCGTTGACGGTTCGAAAAAGAGATTCACGACCGTGACTCCCCGGAGGGTTGGGACACGCTTTATCGGCCTGTCAAGAACCTCCCGGAATTGCCTCGCTGTCGAGAGGATGAGTTCAATTTCAGGGCGCGAGTACGTTGCCAGTCCGAGCAAGTGGTTGTGCTGAATCGACTCGAGCATAGACTCTTCGTTGGTCTGTCGTGCTTGCGCTTCCGTGGTATCACTCATGCCGCTCATTGCTCAGAACCGTTGGGACCATTGACCAGCCATACTCCATCGCGCTCATCAATTTCTGCTAACCGGACCCTGACCTCTTCGCCGGGAATAGTTGGAACGCTACGGCCCACAATGTCCGGCTTGATTGGAAGCTCCTGGAGACCCCTGTCGACGATAACCAGGCATCGGACGCTTGCAGGCCTGCCAATATCCATAAGAGCATCAAGTGCTGCTCGAATAGTTCGACCTGTATAAAGAACGTCATCCACTAAAATAAGGTGGCGTTCATTGATGTCGAACAGAATATCGGTCATTCTGATTTCGGGTTGCCTCATCCGGACCCGGAAATCGTCCCGGTACATATTGGCGTCCAGCACGCCGACGGGGAGCTCGATGCCTTCCTCGTCGGCGATGAGGTCCCTCAGTCTTCGCGCCAGAAACACCCCTCGCCGCTGCATTCCGATGAGACCAAACGTTGTCGCCGGATCCTGCTCCGGGTCAAAATACTCGATGATCTGCATTGCCATACGACTCAGCATGCGACCGAGGTCGTCCTCGTCGAGCAATTGGGCTTTTATGGTTTCCTCAAAACTCATTGTCCTAAATTACGTCAAACATGAATCCAAAAAGATGCTTTCGCGTGAACTTGGTACGGTAGAGGGTCAGTTTGCCATTTTTAGCCGAATCTATATCGAATATCTTCGGCATTCACCATTCAAAAACAGTGTAGACGTGTCATCATCATCTAATGCGCTCAAGTACCTTGACCCCGTTGTTGTTTCCCGCTTGAACAACATGGAGATGCGAGCAAGGCTTATTGTCGAGGGATTTATCACCGGCATGCATAAGAGCCCTTACCATGGCTTCTCGGTCGAATTCGCAGAACACCGGCCCTACAATTCAGGTGACGAACTCCGACATGTAGACTGGAAGGTGTTCGGCAAGACGGATCGGCACTATGTCAAGCAGTACGAAGAGGAGACAAATTTACGACACTACGTGGTCCTCGATACATCTGCATCTATGAGATACCGGGATGCCTCGCCGCTATCCAAACTTGAGTATGGTGCATACCTGGCAGGTGCACTTCATTACATGATGGCAAAACAGAAAGATGCCACCGGGCTGATCTGTTTCTCCGATACGGTCCATACAATCTTACCCCCGAAAAGCACCCAACGATACGTCCGGCAACTTCTGACGATGCTTGATAAGATTGTCAAGGGAAGCGAGACCGAAAATGCAGCCAGGACATCAGCCGCATCAGCCCTCGACGAGGTGGCGGAGCGCATATCGCGCAGATCACTGGTTGTTCTTATTACTGATCTCTTCGAAAATGTCAGCAGGCACGACGATCTGATGAAATCGTTGCGACACCTGCGATATCGAGGACACGAGGTACTGGTCTTTCATGTACTGGAGAGCAAAACTGAGCGCGAGTTTGACTTCCCTGACGTACCCATGCTTTTCCGCGACATGGAAACGGGCGAACAAGTTTCGATCCAGCCATCGCAGCTCAAGGAAAACTACCGGGAGGCAGTCAAGCTGTTCAGCGAACGGTTTCGGAGGCAGTGTATAGAGTACAATATTGACTTCGTTGAGCTGGATACCATGGAGCCCTACGACAAGGCACTGCTTCACTACTTGAACAAGCGCAAAGATCTTACCTAGAACTGGTCTTTAACGACGAACGGTTGCAACGCTTCCTCGAGTTCGGCCGCAGTAAACGAGGTAACCAGTACGCGATTGCGCCGACTGTATTCAATTCGGAGGACAACGAAATTCTCGAACTGATAAATCGCATACTGCTCCAGTGATCCCGAGTACTCCTCTGGCTCGATCCACATCTTCAAATCGTACCCACGGGTGATGGCGTTGTACCAGACCTGATAGATCAGAATCTTTATCGGATCAAAAGATGGACGTGTTTTTGTCTCGATCCACTCGCGGACTAGGGCAATTCCGCCGGCATTAATTCTCTTAGACGCCAGCGAGCCTTCACTCGCCCGTCCTATATACGAGTCATCAGCATCCCTAAGTGTCACTGCTCCGACTACATTCCACAACACAATACCCATCAGGGTCAGGACGAGCACGATTGCCACTATTCGCATGTCGATTCCTCAGAATTGTCTGGTCAGCCGATCTATTTGAAACGCTCCTCCGTTACGCGGATCAACGGCCTTGAAGCGATAGTATCTCCGAGACGGGCCACAACGAAGTAGACACCACTGGAAACAGGATCCCCGGTATCCGAATGTCCATCCCATTCTACCAACATTGATCCCTCATTCGCAAATCTCCTGATTGTCCTACCGGAGACATCAACGATGCGAAGATCCGAATAGTCACCTCGACCAAGGTCAAAGGTAACGGATTGAGAGAATGGATTAGGATATACAGCGATCTTCCGGTTCTCATCGTCGATCGGAGTACGTTTAATTCCGGTCGGTACACTTTTTTGAATCTTGTACACTGACCGGCCGACTGCATACCCGAGTGAGTCATTTACAAACCTGATCCGATTGATTCGTGGCCGGACGGCGTCATCGGACCAGGTGTCGCCGCCATCTGTTGTGACAAGGACTGCCTGGCCGCTGTTGCCGCCCACCCAGCCGGTGTTTTCATCTACGAATCCCATACCCTGAACAAAATAGCGGCCATCAAATAACAATTTTTCTTCCCACGTCGAACCACCGTCGACGGTTTTCAAAAAATAGATCGGCTCCTCCACATTTCGCTGCAGCGATACATAGCCCGTCTGTCTGGAAGGGAATGTCATTTTCCACGCCCACTCGCCTGTCCGCGAGGATGTAAAAATCTCCTCCCAGTTCTGCCCGCCGTCGGTAGTACGTACGACTACAGCACTGGACTCGGAATGCGTTTCGTTGCTCAGACCGACGGCAAGGCCGCTGTCCGGATGTGTAAAAAAGACGTCTATCAACCCGGCCGCGTGGTCCGACATATCCACGGTTGACCATGTCTGTCCGGAGTCAATCGATCTAACGAATACTGCAGGTCCCCGGACCCGGCCAACAGCAACTATCGTCGAATCATTGACTGCTTGCATCCCGCATATTCCGGTAGGAGGCCCGTCGGCGAAGCCTGACGCGGGAAGCCATATCTGGCCACCGTTGACCGTTTCAAAGATAGGAGTCTGCTCGACGGCACCGAACTCTCCCGGCCCGACGTTTCCTGCAAATCCGTGCTGCGCATCCAGAAATGCTACAGATCGAAAGTGTGCATTCAGATTGCGATACTGCAAACTCCAGGTGTCACCACCGTCGACGGTTTGAAACACCTCGCCATCACCGTGAACAACCCATCCGGTGGTCTCATCTACAAATGCAACGTCGTTATACCTGTTGACAAACGGCGCATCAGGTAACTCCGTCCACACGTAACTATTCTGCGCATGTGTCGAATATGAGACGGTGACCGATCCAGCCAGCAACCACAGTGCGGTAACAGTCCAGAGCCTGAACAAATGGCGACTCCGGTATTGCAAGCTTTTTCCTTGAATCATGGTTGTTGAATTACCTAAAGACCTGCGTCGGCAAACGTGTCACATTCGTTGTAAGAACCAGATTGCAGTCCTTTTCTGAACCAGAAGACACGCTGTTCCGATGTGCCATGCGTGAACGCCTCAGGCTGTATCCGGCGACCCGCCATCCTTTGTAGCCGGTCATCGCCGATGGAAGCAGCGGCTCGAAGGCCTTCCTCAACATCGCCATCTTCCAGAATATTCCTCGCTTCATGTGCACGACGAGCCCACATACCCGCGTAGCAATCAGCCTGTAGTTCCTGAAGAACGGATAGCTGATTTGCCTGCGTCCTGCTCGCTCTGCTTTTCAGCTGACGGACCTGGCTGCTTACTCCCGTGATTGTCTGGATATGATGTCCCACCTCATGCGCGATAACGTATGCAAACGCAAAATCTCCCGGGGCACCAAGTTTTCTGAGCTCATTCAGAAATCCAAGGTCCAGGTAGACTTTCTGATCGCCAGGGCAATAAAAAGGACCTGTCGCAGCGGAGTTGTACCCGCATGCCGACTGAACTGCGTCCGTAAACAGCACGAGAGTGGGTGCCGGATACCGCTGGCCAGATGCGTTAAATATTTCGCCCCAGACATCTTCGGTATCGGCAAGGACGACGCTAACGAATTGAGACGCCTCGTCATTCTGGGCCGGAGCCTGTTGTGACTGCCCCTGGCCGGAACCGGCGATCTCGGCGATGATCTTGTTAGGGTCCTCGCCAAGTAGCAAACTCGCAAGTAAAGCCAGAAGTATTACACCGCCGCCCACCGAAACACCTTTCGATACACGCGATCCGCGGCGATCCTCTACGTTCGTACTGCGCCGCCCAGACTTCCAACGCATGACAATACCAGACTACTTACACTTTTTCGAGCTTCGAATATAGGAGTCTGGAAATAAGAAACGAAACGCGCAACCCGCCCTGCAGATCAGGCCAGATCAGGTGTAACGGCTTCGACTCGTGCCACTTCGGGCACAGCACGCTTTATCGTTTGTTCGATTCCAGCGCGCAACGTCATTGAACTCATCGGGCACGTTCCACATGCGCCGAGGAGCTCCAATTCAACGACCATATCATCTGTGATATCAACAAGCCGAACCGATCCTCCATCCGCCATAAGGTACGGGCGGATTGACTCGAGAGCTTGCTCGACAGCCTGTTGGACAGTAGCAGACGCCATGTTTCAATCGTTTATTAGTGCCATCTGTCGATATTAACGACCGAGGAATGCGAAAGATCTTGTTCTACCGATGCAAAATCTCAATTTGCTGCGTTGCAGGCAAGCCAACATTCCGCAAATAGACTTGACGCACGGTTTGAGACGCGATGTCGTCAAATATTTGAGTGCTCTGCGAATCAGGATGCGCAACGATCTGGGGTACTCCGGAGTCACATGATTCCCGCAGGTCCTGTTCAATGGGCAACTGGCCGAGGAGTTCGATATCCAGATCCCGGGCAAGCCGGGCAGCTCCCCCATCTCCGAAAATATGATATTTTTTGTCCGGCATGTCCGGTGGCGTGAAGAACGCCATGTTTTCCACTATCCCGAGCACGGGCACGTTTACCTGCTCGAACATCGCCACTCCTTTTCGAGCATCAGCAAGCGCAACCTGTTGTGGAGTGGAAACAATAACCGCACCTGTCAAGGGTACAGTCTGAACTATCGTCAGTTGGATATCACCTGTGCCAGGAGGAAGATCGAATAGCAGGAAATCAAGCTCGCCCCAATCTGTTTCGGTCAGGAATTGACGCACGGCCGATGTCACCATGGGACCGCGCCATATCACGGCCTTGTCCGGTTCGACGAGGAATCCCATCGACAAGACTTTCACGCCATGTGCTTCGAGTGGAATAATCTGGCGCTGATCATTGACACGGGGTTTACCATCAACAATACCGAGCATCGTGGGCATGGACGGTCCATAGATGTCTGTATCCACAATGCCGACGTCATAACCCTGCTTCGCCAGTGCGACGGCAAGATTCACCGTGACAGTCGATTTACCGACTCCGCCTTTGCCCGAAGCCACTGCGATTGTGTTGCGGATCGATTTTTCGAGTTCCTTCTCCTGGTCGGTGCCCTGAACATCGAGTCCGATCCCTATCATCTCATTGTCGACAGACACGTTAACAATCGTGTCGGGTCCAAACGCAGCCTTGATCGCTTCGACGGAAAGATTCTGTACGTCCTGCGAGAATTGATCGCCGGGATCGTCGACGACGATGTCAAATGAGACTCTCGGCAAGTCAAGCACCAGGTTTCGAACCCAGTTCAGTCGAAGTATATCTTTACCGGTAGAAGGTTCAATTACGCCGGAAAGCGCATTGATGAACTTGGTAGCTTCAGATGACATCTAGTCTGTACAATTGTCTTTACAAGGGCAAAATACACCACAGGGACGTTCGTTTGTTCCGTGACGATAAGGCGGCCCCGGAAACGTTCTACCGGCGGATCACGCTTTCCAACAACTCACAGTTGGATCGTGGAATCTTGCTATCGAAACACGTTGCGGGCTTCAGCTGCAATACTGCCCTCGTACGTTTTTGAACCGGCAAGCTGTGCCGCGGCGTGCCGGATACCACGAAAGCGCACAACCACCTCCAACGGCGACAATAACTGAACAATCTTGCCGAGTATCAACATGCCCGCACCTATGACGTCGGCACGACCCTTCATAAGTGGTGGGCTCAGCGCCATGATCTCATCGACACTCGATCGTACCAGCAGATCGGTGAAGGTACCTATCTCGGTTGGTGAAAGTACAATTTCGAGGTCCTGGCTGATTAATCCCGGATCCATGTTGCGGAGCACAAGCGCTGTGGTCGTAGCCGTACCTCCGATGGCAATCAGTCGACGAGGGTCTTGACCCCTCTCCAGATCGTTCAATGTAGACGACAACGTATCTTCTATGCGCTCGAGGTCATGATCTGGAACCGGATAATCGGAGATCAATCGCTCGGTCAACCTGACAGATCCCAGATTGTAACTCGTGGCGCTGGAGATTTCTGGTCCGGATTCAGACCGGCGTCCGAGCACGACTTCAGTAGAGCCTCCCCCGATGTCGACTATGGTAACTTTGTCGTCTGTCGGGAAGGTCGCGGCAATGAACGTAAGTAGTGCCTCGATTTCACCGGACAGGATCTGATATGGGACTCCAATCGTTTTTCGTACGATTCGTTCAAGTTCAGCACCATTGGTTGCATCGCGAGAGGCACTTGTGCCGGTCACGACCACTCTTTCTGCCCCGGCTTCCTTCAGTATCTTCGCGTAGCGCTCCAATGCGCTGGCAAGTCTACCAATCGCCGCTTCAGTGATTCGTCCGGAGCTATCAACACCTTCTCCGAGGCGCACGGTTTCCCTGTCCTCCAGGACTTCGTGCATGACGTTATCCTTAACGTCCGCTACCAGCAGAAGAGCAGTATTGGTTCCGATATCGATGGATCCAATTCTCATGTAGTCGGGACGAATCTGAAAGCGACCCACTCTGACTCCTGTGAGCGAGTGGCTACGTCGAGTCCGAATGAACGCGCGCGTTGAATCAACTGCAGCTCGTCCTTTATAAGTATCCCGGACACGATAAGGTGACCTGATGGCAGTAACCTGCGCACAAAGCCGGCGAGGGAGTCTTCGATGACATGTTGTACGATGTTTGCAAGGATAACGTCAAACGGACTTTCGGGAATGTCTGCAAGTGTCCCGTGCACTATCAAAACATTTTCGACGTCATTTAATGCAAGGTTTTCCGTAGCGTTGTCGGACGACCACGGATCGATGTCAAAACCAATAACCGACGAGGCTCCTTTCTTTACCGCGGCGATCGCCAGAACGCCGGTACCAGTACCTGCGTCAAGGATACGTTTGCCCTTGAAATCCATGCCTGACATCAGCTCCAGCATCAGACGTGTTGTCTCGTGGTGCCCGGTTCCGAAACTCATTTTCGGATCGATATAGATGGGCTCCAGAGTTTCGCCCCCTTCAGCGGGTACCTGCTTCCATGTTGGCAGAACTACAAAACCACCGGCAACAACCGGGTCAATGCTCGCTTCCCATTGCGCGTTCCAGTTCTCCGGATAGATGATGTCCTCACGGATATGGATCCGAGTAATGCGCGATTTGAGAAAATCAATGAACTTCTGTCGGATCGCTTTTGTCCAGAGAGTTTCATCGACGTAGCCGATCAGGGAATCATTCGTGGACTCAAAAGCATGAAACCCTGCTTCTGCCATCTCTGCCAGCAAGATTTCTTCCCACGACTTGTCAGTTCGCACATCGACGCGAACCACATTATTCTGCGTCATTGAGCTTCGTTTAGCCGCTGGAGAGGATTTTTTCTACTCGAATACCCCATTCGGCAGGATTGTCTGGAGCTCCATCTCCAAAATCACCGAAGGCGTGCGTAAAATCAGTTTTGAAATGCACAATGTATTCTCCCGGTGTAAGCTCGACTACTCCCTCGAACCGTCGATTGTGGTCATCGCCGCCGGCGTGAACGGTGTTGCGCCGGGTCATTTCCCAGACAACATTTCCCGACTCTGTATTTTCGATCCAGCCATAGTCGTACTGACCGCCAGAAGATATTTCACCGACCGCTACAATACGGACCAACGACAGGTCCGCAATGCTGAGCGCTCGCATAATTGAAACATCATTGCCCAACTGCGTGGCATTTACTACTACCTCGCCCGCGTCGAACTCGAAGTCGTTACCTTCGGGGACAGGTTGCGCTACCTCTACTCGTTGAACAGAAATTGCCTCCTGAGCGGAAGCTTCGTCGAACGCAAAGACTGTAACACCCCAGCGGTCCGGATTATCCGGTTCGCCGTTGCTGAAACGGTCATAGTCGTGTGAGCCGTCGGTCTGGTAGGCAAGCTCATATCTACCAGGTACAAGATCGAGTACAACGACTGACTTGCGATTCGTTTCGTACCCGCCCGCCGGCTCGGATTCCTTGTACGTCATCTCCCAGTATTTATCACCGGTAGTGACATTCCGGATCGTTGCAAAATCATATCTCGAGCCACTGCCGTTCATTTCGCCGACTGCATAGACCAGTACGGAGACCGTATCGCTAACGGAAAACGGTATTCGTCTATTCTCATCCGACCCAACCTGTGTGATACTCATCAGTGGTTCACGTTGAGTCCACGGATCAAATGTTTGAACGCGCCGGGAGTCGGCAGAACTCTTCAATGAGATTGTCATTCCCCATCCGGAAGGATCAAACGGCGGGTTAGCATACCAGTCTCCGAACAGATGCCCCCGATCGCTCTCGTAGAAAGCTCTGTATGTTCCGCGTTCGAGGCTGACGTCCCCGCGAAAGCTGATATTCTCCTGCATTCCGCCGGCTGCCTTAGAATTAATAAGTTCGAGCTGCCACAACGTATCGCCAGTCGCATAGTCAATGATGCCGCCCCAGTCACACCCGCTGCTGCAATATTCACCGACCGCATAGACCTCAATTGTAACAGATTCAACTACTTCAAAAATGTGCTGTTTTGTACCCTTGCTGCTCACAGGTCCCGTAGCCCAGAACACTTTCTGACCCGTCGCCCCGTCTACCGCCGTCGATTCGTCCTTTTTTGACAGGACGGTAACATGTTGCTCGCTTTCATCATCGACTACATTCAACAGAAGTCGCCACTCATCCGCATCCGCAATCCAATCATCGCCGAATGCAACGCCAAGAATCTGGCCGCGACGACCAGGATCGACGAGGTTGCCGTAAGAAGTGAAGTACATATCGTACGTCCCGGAGGCAAGGGTCAGGGTATCTTCGACCGTTGCCAGGGTCTGATTTCTACGAATCCGTGTGTCCTGCATCTTCCACACGACAGTCCTTGAATTCCTGTCCAGGATCCAGCCGTAGACGGCAAGGTCTTCAGCATCTCGCGCATCGACCGAGGCAAGGGAACCGACGGCTTCAACCGCAAATGTTACAGGGGCATCCAGAGAAAAAGCAACGTGCTTGAGTTCGGAAGGCTCTACCCGATTGATGGTAACGGTGCCGCGAGGTGCCGGTGGACCCGAAAAGACTCGAAACAGGACCAGTCCGGTTACCAGAACAAGGGCGAACAGCTGAAATCTAGTTAGGGCTTTCTTGCGCATTAATTGGTCAGAACCGGAAATCGAGAAGCGTGTTTACGTCAACACGGCCGGATAGTTACCGGCAGCGTCGAGGAGATACTACGAAACATCGACGTAACGTTTCAAAAATACGTAGTATGTAACAATCCATTCAAACCGCGTGTAGAATGCGGTTTGAATAGCTTCTCCCTGGCGGAAAGCTCTTGACGTTTCAACCTTACCCCGTCTCATCCATGGCCGGTAATGATACCGCCAAAAGATCTCGCATGAAGTTGCCCGCAATCAAGGGGCGATTTTTGTGGATACTGCTGAGTATTGTTACAGTTGCGTCAGTGGTGTACGCGGCCGCGTTTCATGTAACATCGCTATTGCAGGGGCCGATCGAGGGAGTATTCCCGCTGCTCATTTACAATGTCGTTATTATCGCCGGCTACCTGGCGATCTACAAACTCATTTCTGATCGCTACCGGTCCAGACCGTCGTCGTCAGTTCGGGTTTTCTGGACTCCCATTGTCTCCGGCGTCCTGGTCCTTGCGCTTGGCTACTACATTTCCAGGCTCGGTCGACTTGATGGTCTGGAGTCTCTGGGTGCTCAAATTGATGTACTCGGATTCGACCTTGACTCGGGCCGACCGCTAGCGCTCGCAACCATTTTCAAAATGAATGTGCTGACGATCCTCCAGGTCGTTTTTGCATTCCTTCTGCTTCTCGGTTTTCGAAGCCTGGTGCTGGTCAAGAGAACACGAGCGAGCCAGAGAAACTGGTACTTGCTTGTTGCTTTAATGGTCGTTGCCTCGGCCTCTGTATTCATGAAACCAGCGCGGCTCGACCTGACGCTGATTCAGCGGCTCGCATTACTTCCGGCAGTCGTGTTCATGGTGGTAAATTCCATTCAATTGTCGTGGATTGCATTTCTCTCGTTCAAGGAAAAGCTTTCGAGTATTTTTCTCTCGACGATACTCCTTGCTGTTCTTCTCCTGATAGGGTTCATGGATGAGCCCCTCGCTGCCGGTGTAGACGTCATCCAGGGTAACTACCGCTACATGAAGCACTACTCCTACCCGTTAAGTGTGTTTACAAGCTTGACGGTAATCTTTGGCATTATCTACTCGAGCACTGCTTTTCTGTCGCTGTTATTCCACCTGCCTACGACTCGCGCCTTTCGCCAGAAAGCGGGCGAGCTTGCAGCAATGCATTCGTTCTCCACCCTGGTAGGACAGGTACTCGAACGTGACAAGCTGTACTCAACAGTCGTCGAATCTCCCGTATCGGCAGAGATCGCAGATTCAGGTTGGCTTGCACTTGCAGACTACTCCACCGGAACACTCAGGCCTCAGGTTGTCTCAGCGATCTCATTTGAACGTAGCGAGATCGAGAAGATGGTGGATGTGCCTGCTTTGTTCGATGAGCTGAACTCGACAAGGCAGCCGATCCATCTTGAACATGCAGTGGCCGACCATCGAGTCAAGGCACGACCCGGAGATGGGCTCGGGTCTCTGTTTGCTATTCCACTTGTTGCGCGTGACGAATGTATGGGTGCGTTATTTTTTGCGAAGTCGATTACCCGCGCGTTCGAACCTGATGACCTTGAGGCCATAACCGGATTCGCAGCGCAGGCGGCCATGGCCCTTGACAACTCCAGGCTGTTTGCTGAACGACTGGAGAAGGAGAGGCTAGAGCGCGAGTTGTCGATCGCGCGCGAAGTGCAGCAG
>JABDKO010000241.1 GCA_013002165.1 Rhodothermales bacterium
ACCCGATGCTCTTTCAGCTGAATCGACAGGAGAATGCCAATGATCAGGTAGCGACTGTCTCCGCAGGAATCTTTGGAACTGAGAACATCACCTCGATTTCCTTCTCTATAAATGATGTTGAACAAGACGGAATTGCATTCCTTGACACTGTCAATTCTGTATTTCGATATGATCTTCCGAGTCCAGTTGCTGCAGGATCAAAGTTCAAGATCTCTGCAACTGATGCCATGGGCCGCACTGTTTCCGACAGCGTCGGTGTAGTTCCTCCTCCTGTCGTGGACGAGCCCCTGCCTCCGGGGATCCGGGATGGCATAACATATAGCGACGCGGACCCGGCAGAGGTGACCTTATCATTGCTCGCCCCAAGAAAAAGTTTTGTCTATGTAATCGGTGAGTTCAATAACTGGGAGCTCGATCCTGACTATCTCATGAAAAGAGACTCCATCAATGCCGATAGTGTTCGCTGGTGGCTGACACTGCCACCGGTGACACCGGGTCAAGAGTATGCATTTCAATATCTGGTCGACGGTGAGATACGAGTCGCTGACCCTTACTCCTACAAGATTCTTGATGAAGGAAACGATCCCTTCATCGGGGACGTGTATCCTAATCTCAAGCCATACCCGACCGCGACTAGTCAAATCGTGTCTGTCTTCCAGACGAATCAATCACCATATAACTGGGAAGCTACCGACTATGTGCGGCCACAGCAGCATGAGCTCGTAATTTATGAGATGCTTGTACGTGACTGGGTTGAGGACCACAGCTTTGCATCGATTATCGATTCACTGGATTACTTCGAAAACCTGGGGGTTAATGCGCTCCAACTCATGCCGGTTTCGGAATTCGATGGCAATGTATCCTGGGGCTACAACCCTGCCTTTCATCTTGCCCTTGATAAATATTACGGCCCACCGGATAAGTTGAAGGAACTTGTAGATGAGGCCCACAAGCGAAACATGGCTGTGATTTTGGACGTGGTCTACAATCATGCAACAGGTCAGTCGCCTCTTGTCAGATTGTACAATACAAGTGCTACGGGTAGTCCGGGGTCAGCCCCGTCGCCCGATAATCCGTGGGTTAATGTGACGGCCAAACATCCGTTCAACGTATTCAATGATATTAACCACGAAAGCACGTTCACGAAAACGTGGTTGGATCGCGCCAATGAATACTGGCTGACTGAATTTAATGTGGATGGGTTCAGGTTTGATCTGTCGAAGGGATTTACACAATTCGACTCAGGCGGCGATGTAGGTCTTTGGTCGGCATATGATGCTTCCCGGATCGCAATTCTGGAACGGATGGCTGATCGTATCTGGGATGTTGACAGCACGGCCTACATTACGATGGAGCACTTCGGGAGCGAGCAAGAAGAAATTGAGCTGGCACTCTACAAAACCGACCAGGGCTTCCCGGGAATGTTGTTCTGGGAAAATGTGAACAACGACTTTAGCGAAGGCACGATGGGATATCCGTCGAATTTTGCGGACGCATATTTTGGAAACAAAAACCATCCGGGGCCCAGCATTATCAGTTTCATGGAGAGCCATGATGAACAGTGGATAATGTATAAGAACTTAGCGTTCGGAGCTTGCTCCAATGCACCCCTTGGTGGATCGACGTGTGATACAGATCCCGGTGCGTACAGCACGCGTGAGTTTAATGTGGCGTTCGATCGGATGAAGATGGCGGGTGCGTTTCTCTTCACGATTCCCGGCCCCAAAATGATGTGGCAATTCGGAGAATTAGGGTATGGTTACGGTCCCGATGGACGTGAGTGTCTCCGGCCCGGTGATGGCAGCCTCGGTGATTGTCCAGCCGGGACACCCGACAGGATCGACCCCAAGCCCATTCGCTGGGAGTACAACTCGGACCCATTACGCCTCAAGCTTAAAAACGCGTGGTCCGCAATCTTAAGACTCCGCAAGGAATACGAAGTATTCCGGCGGGCGGACACGGGTGTTGTGATGGATACGGGCAACCCTGGAAAGGTCATGCACCTTGACTCTCCTTTCGGTATGGACGCAGTTATCGTGGGCAACTTCGCCGTGACCCCCATGCAGGTTGACCCCAATTTTCTCAGAACCGGGGTATGGTATGATTTCTTTTCGGGCGACTCAATTGACGTGCAAGACCCGAATGCTTTGCTGGATTTACTCCCCGGCGAGTTTCATATTTATACGTCAGAAAAGACCTTTACACCGGAGCCCGGATTGATAACGGTCTCAAACGAAGATCAACCAACAGCATCGGATCGTTCCTTCGGTATCCATAGCGTGCACCCGAACCCCGTGCGAGCCGTATTGTCGTACATGCTTGATGTAGACACTGACGAGGCCGTAAACGTTAGTCTATATGATCTGGTCGGGCGTAAACTAATGGCCATCGAAAAGGGAGTCGGGCGTCCGGGAAGCAGTGTGTACTCTCTGGATACGAGCAATTTGCCTGCTGGCGTATACTTCCTGCGAGCAGAGAGCGGCGTTATGTTTGATTCCAAGTCATTCGTTGTGGTGAGGTAACCTTGTGAGACGGACCTGTCCATATCTATTTCTTGTCCTCATGCTTGCCAGTATGGCGGGATGTCGTCAGGAATCGGATAGGGTTCGAATTACTGTGTGGCATCAGAAGACGGGCGCCGAGCGCGATTTCTTCAATCGTGTTGTAGATGAGTATAATGCGTCAAATGCGGATCATTATGTGGATCCTCTCTACAAGGAAAATGAGGAGGGTCGCAATCTGTTTATAATCGCGTCAGTCGGTGGCCAGGGCCCCGACCTGATCTTTGGTCCGGCAGACAACGTTTCTATTTTCGCACTGACAGAATCAATCCAGCCTGTTACCAACGTCCTTGAACCCGGCTATCTTGAAACCTTCAGTGAACGTGGTACCGTGACCTGGAGAGATGAAACGTGGTTGGTTGCGGATCAAATAGGAAACCACCTCACGTTCGTTTATAACAAGGCACTATTGCCGGAACCGCCGACGACTGTAAGTGAGATGATCAGTGTTCTTGACTCGATCACGGCAGATCTTGACGGGGATGGCAGGACGGACCAATATGGCCTCACGTGGAATTACTCGGAGCCGTTTTTTTTCGTTCCGTTTCTGACCGCGTACGGTGGTGGTCTCATGGATGAAGACGGGAAACCTACGCTCAATACAGAGGCGACAATCAGTGCTATCAGGCTGATACTTGAAATGAGGGATACCTACAAAGTCATTCCGGCATCTACGGACTATGACACTGCAGAGACCCTGTTCAAGGAGGGTAGAAGTGCTGCCATCATTAACGGTCCCTGGGCATGGGCTGGCTATTCACAGGTCGGTATCGACTATGGTCTCGCGCGTATTCCCATGATTGAGGAAACGGGCAGGTGGGCCGCGCCATATATATCGGCCAAAGGATATTCTGTCAACGTAAACCTGGACCAATCGAAGGTACCCTACGCGCGACGCGTGCTCGAGTACCTTACCGGTCCGGATATGCAGCGACGGATGGCGAATGAGCTCGCAACCATTCCTGTTATCGAGTCTGTTATTGCTGATTCGGTGCTCATGTCCAGCGAACTGCTACAGGCATCGTTGCGCCAGGTTGAGGTCGGGATTCCGATGCCCACTGCGCCGCAGTTGCGTCAGATCTGGGATGGAATGCGCGGGCCATACCAGTTGATAATGAACGGGGCAGTATCGCCGGAAGAAGGCGCGCAGATGATGCAGGAAGAAGTTGAAAAGCGGATAGCCGACACATTTTTATAGACAATGGTCACAAGCAAAAACGAAAAGGCAGCGTTACGAATATTCATCGCCCTGTTGATCGGGCCGATGGTTGTACTCGTACTTGCTGTGGTTGCGTATCCGTTTTTCTTCAATGTGATCCTGTCGCTATCCAACATGAATCTCTTTCATATCCGTGACTGGGAGGTCATCGGATTTGAGCAGTACCTGGCCGTTTTTGCAGAGCCACGCTTCTGGGAGATCCTGCTGAAGACGCTAATCTGGACATTGACGAACGTTGTCTTTCATGTTGTAATAGGTGTAATGCTTGCTGTCCTTCTGAACCAGTTGTTCGTTGTGGGCAAGCCTGCGTGGAGGGTGCTGCTGATCTTGCCCTGGGCGCTGCCTCAATACATTACTGCGCTTACGTGGCGTGGCATGTTCAACTACGAGTACGGTGCGATAAATCTGGTTTTAACCAAGTACATGAATTTGCCGGCAGTGGAGTGGTTGACATCACCCTTTGAAGCATTTCTTGCCGCAATTCTGACAAATATATGGTTGGGCTTCCCGTTCATGATGGTTATTGCGCTCGGTGGACTTCAATCCATACCGGCCGAGTTGTATGAAGCGGCGGATGCGGACGGGGCTTCAGCCTGGCACAAGTTCAGGCATATTACACTTCCATTGTTGCGGCCCGTGATGTTGCCGGCTATCACGCTGGGAGTCGTCTGGACGTTTAACAACATCAATGTAATGTGGCTGGTATCGAACGGTGGTGAGCCGAATGATCAAACCCACATACTTGTATCATTTGTGTATGAGGCGGCATTCTCGGCGTACAGGTTTGGCTGGGCGGCGGCCTTGTCGATGGTCATCTTTGCGATTCTGTTTCTTTTTACTGCTGTGTTCCTGAACCGAACAAAGGCAACCGAAGCCGCCTACTAATAATTGATGGTCAAGAGTCAGAACATATTTGCAAAAATTGGAACGTACGCAGTGTTGTTCATAGCAGCTGCTGTGTCGGTGTATCCTATCACGCGGATTATTACGATCTCGCTCCGGCCGGGCGATCAGCTGCTTTCGACATCGCTTGCGCTCATCCCCGACAACTTTACGTTCGACAACTATGTCGTTCTACTGACCGAGACGGGATTTCTACGGTGGATGGTAAACTCGCTGCTGGTATCGCTCGTTGTAACAGTTACGGGAGTGGCGCTGGCGTCTACGTCGGGATATGCCCTGTCGCGCTACAAGTTTGCCGGGAAGGGCTCGCTGTTGCAGGGCTTGCTGGTCACCCAGATGTTTCCGGCCACGATGCTATTACTGCCGTTGTATGTGATGCTTATCAAGTTGCATCTGCTGGATTCGTATCTGGGCATCATCATCATTTACACCGCGACAGCCCTTCCATTCTGCGTATGGCAGATGAAGGGCTATTACGACACCATCCCGCCCACACTTGAGGAGGCTGCGAGAATTGATGGGGCCTCGCACTGGCAGGCATTTACAAAGGTGATACTTCCCCTCGCGGCACCTGCCCTTGTCATTACGGCATTGTTCTCATTCATGACGGCGTGGAATGAATACGTTGTCGCGAATGTCGTTTTGCAGGACACATCGATGTTCACGTTGCCGCTTGGTTTGAAGATGTTTCAGGGCAGTATGACAACGCAATGGGGTTTGTACGCCGCCGGATCCCTGCTTGTGTCGATTCCGGTTGTTGCCCTGTTCCTGATACTGAGTCGTTATCTTATTTCAGGCTTGACGCTCGGTGCGGTCAAGGGGTAGCCCTGTTTACAGGGTTGAAAAAAGCGGTCAACTCCGGCAAATCACGTGGGGGCCACCACTCCTCCTCCCCGGTGACAACTTAATCAGCAAAGCGCGTCATGCGCCAATGGAGAAGTGCTAGGTTTTTATCTAGAAAACTTCCTAGGAATCCGTATCGACCTGAAGTCGGCTACCAACGCCTCGGTTTTGTTAGCATACCAAGTGGTGCAAGAACCAGATTGTATATCGAGTAGAGGACATGCAGTACCGGCTGCCACACTGCGAGATCTCGTTCTAAAAATACTGCCGATGCCTTGCGCAGAATGATCCACTGAACAACAATCGATACCCCGAGAATGGACCACCCCGTTCCACCTAAGACAAACGGAGCAGTATATAGCACAAGTCCGGATACATGAAATGCTGCTAATGGCAGGGACGCGGACGCCGAATAATAGCGACCGGCAGAAACATGACGCTTCTTCTGCCTGAACCATTCAGGTACGGTGTCCGGAGGCTCTGTGCGAACGTAGGAACCCGGTCCAAAGATGTGCACAACGTCGATGCCCTCCCGGGCAAACTGCTGAACAAGCAGGTCATCGTCGCCGCTAAGTGAGTGCATGATTCTGGCAAAACCATCGACCGCATCCCAGGACTGTCGGGTGTATGCCAGGTTTCGACCGACCGCCATGTACGGCCGGTGGATGCCAATAGTCCCGGCTGTGAGGAATCCCGTGATGAATGTTTCGTATCGGAATACTCTGTTAGCGAAGCCGGATCTCCGATCGAACGGACTGTACCCGACTACCACCAGTTTTTCCTTACTACCGAATTGCCTGGCAATCGTGGCAAGCCAGTCGCGACCAGGTCGGCAATCCGCATCGGTAAAGACCAGCACTTCGTTGCTGGCGGCCGAGATGCCTGCTTCCAGAGCATACTTTTTCCCACTTCGGTCGCCAGCGGTCTCAACGACTTTATACTGATCTCTACGTGGATGTCGTCTGAGGAGGTCCAGGGTACCGTCTTCGGAGTTGTCAACAGCAATGATCAGTTCATACTGTGGATGTGACTGCGTCAGCAGCGCTTCAAGTAGTCCGGGAATATTGTGTTCTTCATTCTTGACGGCGACTATCACCGTCACATCACTGACGTCATCATCTCGCGAATCGAAATTCTGACGCGCTCGCCAGTAACCAAAGTATAAACAGAGCCACAAACAGCTGTTTATCGCAAGTATTGATATATAGACGGTCCAGACGGCCATTTGGCCAAAATACCGGCCTTCGGCATGAACTGTTTAGAATAATCACTCAAACATGGCGGAAAAGTGCGTATCTTTTCAGGCCAATTTTACTGTAGAAATTGAAGCAAAAAAGCATCCTGAATGACTAATCTGGACCAGGACCGACATACCCCGGCATGGCCTGAGCTCGGAAAGTTCTGGACTGTACCCAATGTGGTAACGCTTAGTCGGATTGCGTTCGTCATACCCGCGGCAGTGATCATTCTGCAGGACGGGTCAAGAATGCTGCTTATTGGCTTCGTGGTCGCGGCTATTGCGACCGATTGGTTTGACGGCAATATTGCTCGCTGGTCAAAGTCCGTGTCCGACTGGGGCAAGGTCCTCGATCCGCTCGTTGATAAGCTCGGGGGCGCACTTGTAATTGTCGCGCTGGTGATCAAGGGAAGTCTGCCACTGTGGTACATTGGAGTAATCCTGCTGCGGGATGTTTTGATTGTGTCAGGTAGTGCGCGAATCGCGCGGAGGACAGGTCAGATCACTATCAGCATCTGGGCAGGGAAAGTTGCCGTGGCTTCAGTAGCCGTGACGGTCCTCGCAGCAATCTTGCAAGCCGATCCGCCGGTAATGCGATTCTGCCTCGTCGTCAGTAGCGTTCTGTTGGTTTATTCTCTGCTACGGTACCTGTGGCGTTATTTCAAGTTCATACAGCTAGCTGAGAAACCAGCGCTACCTGCAGAGACCGGGATCGCAGAATCGGGCCTGCTTGATGAAATTGAATCTCACTCGTGAATCATCTGTCCATATAAGTACAATCAATGGCATTACTGTCCGGTAAAAGAAGCAAACAGGAAGAGGAAAAGCTGTCCGCTGGACTCGAGAAGACACGATCCAGTCTTTTCGGAAAGCTGAATCGCCTCGTGAGAGGGAAGGATACGGTTGATGCAGATGTCCTTGATGACCTGGAAGGCATACTCGTAACGAGTGATGTTGGCGTTAAAACGACCGTGGATATTATCCGAAGGGTCGAAGAAAGAGTCGCCAATGATAAATACGTTTCGACCCGCGAACTGCAATCGCTGATTCGAGATGAGATCTCACATCTCATGCTGGACCACGCTCCCGATCGACCTGCAGATTTCGATGCGCCTCTTGTCAACCAGCCTCATGTAATAATGGTAGTCGGCGTCAACGGTGTGGGTAAGACCACATCGATTGGGAAAATTGCACATCGGTATAAGGAAGCCGGCAAACTGGTCATTCTGGGTGCAGCAGATACGTTCAGGGCTGCCGCCACCGAGCAACTTCAAATCTGGGGTGAGCGGGCCGACGTCGAGGTCATCAAGCAGGGTCAAGGTTCCGATCCTGCAGCAGTGGCGTTCGACACGCTGGCCGCCGCGAATAACCGCAATGCCGATGTTGTCATAATTGACACGGCCGGTAGATTGCATACCAAAGGCGGGCTCATGGACGAACTTTCAAAAATAAAACGCGTGATGGACCGCCAGGTAGATGGCGCACCGCATGAAGTGCTCCTCGTGCTCGATGCCTCAACAGGTCAGAACGCTATCAGGCAGGCCGAAGAATTTACCCGCTCAGTGGATGTTACCGGGCTTATTTTGACCAAATTGGACGGAACGGCGAAGGGGGGTATTGCTATTGGCATTTCAAATGAGTTCATGATACCCGTAAAATATATCGGTGTCGGTGAGCAAATAGACGATTTACAGGTTTTCGACCGCGAATCGTTTGTCAAAGCACTGTTCGACTAAAAATGGACTCCGTTCGTGGCGACCATGAGACCATTCGAAAGGGGAATATGACGGTCTACAGCTTGTTTTTAGGGCTTTTGGAACAGAATGCCGATATTCTAATCAGATGATACCCCGTTATCAACTTCTGGAATAGGTTTGCACGAGAATAGCAGCGGTTGAAAGAATGGCAGGTTGTTACAAGTTGTTTATAAACAATCGTATAAACATATTTTTAGTACTACTCTTGATTCTGGGCGGTTCGATGCCAGTTTTGGCGCAGGACAGTCCAGAATTTGATGTTGATGTAGTCAGTCTACAGCCTGACGCCTCAGGCGAAGGAACCCGGCTGGACGTGTATACCCGCGTCCCACTGTCAAACATGCGGTTTCTGAATACCCCGGATGGCTTCACGGCCACATACCAGGTCTCCCTGGATGTAATTCGTCTGGATGAAAATGGGAAAAGGGCTAACCTCGTTCAGAGCCCGATATGGGACCGGACAGTCAGAGTCGCAAGCTATGCCGATACACAGGCAGATAATCGTTTCGATTATACTACTCAATCCCTATCCCTTGATCCGGGGGACTATGTATTCGAGTTTCAGATTGAGGATCGGTCCAGCTCTGAATCGTATGTCAGCGATTTGTCTGTCGAGGTAAAGGACTTCCAGCGACAGATTGCTGTCAGCGACGTACTGCTCCTGAAAGATTTCGACTCTGCTACAAATACGATATATCCGAATGTCGCGCCTCGAGTCGGCTCTGAATCAAGTCCGCTACGGATATTCTACGAGCTGTACGGCACTCCCGGAGATCAGGTCAAGGTGACGCGGGACATCGTTCTGATTGGTGAGGTATCGAACGATCAGGGTAATACCGGCAGCGCAAGTGTTGTCTATTCAGATGAGGAAGATGCTACGCTCGGTGCTCGCCGCAATCAGCACATTGTAAATCTGCCAACCCCCGAGTTGCAGGTAGGTCGATATGCAGCTGTCGTCAAGGTAGAGTCCATCGACGGTCGCATTCTCGACATCAGCCAGAAAAAATTTACCGTCGAGTGGAACGGGTTGCTTGCGCATATCAATAATCTTGAGGATGCTGTCCAGCAGATGGCATATATCGCCAAGAAGCGTGATCTTGCTCGCATCATGGAACCGGCAACCGAATCCGGGCGCCTGGCTCGTTTCAAGGAGTACTGGGAGAAGCGAGACCCTACTCCCGGAACCGTTCGCAACGAACGCATGGAGGAATACTACTATAGAGTATCCTTTGCGAACCAGAAGTACTCGTCACTGCAGGATGGTTGGAAAACAGATCGTGGACAGGTAGTAGTTCTTTTCGGCGAACCCGACATGATCGAGAAACACCCTTACAACTTTAGCGTCAAGCCGTACGAGATCTGGTACTACTACAGCATAGGTCGACGATTCATTTTTGTGGATCAATCAGGTCTCGGCGACTATAGGCTACTGAGGCCAGTATGGGACGAAACCACATGGCTCAGGTAAGTATCTGAAGTCTGATTCTTGTTCAGGGGACGCTGGCCGCAGGCTGCGTCCCTTTTCTTTTTGCAGCCTCGTATCTTCGTGCAGATGTATCCAGAAACCCCTATGAAAATAATCTTTATGGGTACGGCCGAATTCGCGGTGCCGTCTCTCAAAACGCTGTGCGAAAACGACTACCGACCCATCGCCGTGGTCACCGGACCAGATAAGCCCCGCGGCCGTGGTCGTCGCGTAAAGATGACTCCGGTTAAAACGGCTGCTCTTCAATTGGGGATACCAACAATCCTCCAGCCGGAATCGGTCAAGAGTGACGAGTTCGCCGACGCTATCAAGCGCCTCAGCGCAGATCTTATCATTGTCGTCGCCTTCAGGATACTTCCACCCGCAGTTTATGAGGCAGCCATCCTGGGTGCCGTCAACCTTCACGGATCATTACTGCCGGCGTACCGTGGTGCTGCCCCGATCCATCATGCAGTCCTGAATGGAGACGAACAGACAGGTGTGACTACCTTCTTCATAAAGCAGAAGGTGGATACCGGAGATATCATCCTGAAACGTGAAATGTCCATTGGTCAAAACGAAACTACCGGAGATGTTCATGACAAGATGATGATCCTCGGAGCCGATGCTGTACTTGATTCGGTACGGCTGATAGAAGGAGGAAAAGTTGAGGCGAACATCCAGGACGACTCGGCTGCATCGCCTGCTCCAAAGGTATATCGCGAGAAAGCGTTGATCGACTGGGACCTGCCATCCGGGAATGTACACAACCATATCAGGGGGTACTCGCCGGTGCCCGGTGCGTGGACAACGTTCAACGGACAGGTTCTGAGATTGCTGCGCAGCCGACAAGCCGAAGGAGAGGGGGACGCCGGTACCGTTCTGCAATCAGATGGTTCGTTGGTCGTCGCCTGCGCTACTGGAGCAGTCGAAATCGTCGAGCTTCAACTCGAAGGCCGGAAGCGCTTGCCTGCTCGCGATTTTCTGAACGGCGTGGAAATTCCCGTAGGCTACAGGTTTACATGATGCGACGCCGGGACTACGTCTCGGGAAGCGCTAGTCGAGCGGGACGTCGACCACTCGTTCATCTTCCTGCAACTTCTGCCAGCGCGTAACATCATCTGCAGGCCCGTATCGATAAAGCAGGGCAGGAAGCAAGATCAGGTTGGCAATCAGTGCCATAGTCAGGGTTAGCGCAGTAAGCGCACCGAGATTAACCGTTCCACCGAAGCTCGAGAACGTAAACACGAGGAAGCCGCACATCAACACTAGCGAAGTGAACAGTATGGCTTTCCCTGTTTCTCGCAAGGTCGTTCGGATGGCAACATTTTTTGCGAGTCCCGCACTGCGAACGATTCTGTATTTGGCCAGGAAGTGGATGGTGTCGTCTACAGCGATTCCGAATGCGAGAGGGAAAATGAGTGCCGTTGACGGCTTAAGCACGATTCCCGTAAAACCCATCGTTCCACCGACGATCAGAAGCGGAAGCACATTTGGGGCAAGACTTATGAGCGTCAGTCGGACCGATCGAAAAAGGAAGCCCATTATCAACGAAATTATTACGAGGGCAACGCTGAGGCTTATCGCGAGGTTGATTACCAGGTTTTCTCCAGACCGCGTCGCTTTGATAGCTGTTCCTGTTATATAGGCGGCGTACCGGTCCTCCGGGAATACCTTGTGCGTCTCAACCAGAACCGAATCAAGTAAGGCATTCATGTTCGAGGTGCCGATGTCATACACACCGGCAAAAACCCTTGCCGATGTTAAGGTAGAATCGAACATCCTGGGCAGGCTTGACAGACTTCCTCCAGTGGTGTTCCCGGTCAACCCAGATACCGCGTCCTGAATAAATGGAAGTTCGTAACTCGTCGGCATTCGGTAAGCACGGGGATTACCTCCAAAGTATGCCTGGGTAGTCCATTTGACGAGATCAGCAGCAGATAGCGTCCTGCCGATTGCGTCGTGCCTTACAATCGTTTCCTGCAGTCGAGATAGTTTTCGTATCTCATTAATCGAACGGAATTTGCCTTCGGTTTTGGACTCTATGATAATCTCCATAGGGAGTATCCCTCCAAATCCGGATTCATAGATGTCAAGGTTTCGAACAAGCGGGTCATCGTCGTAGAAATCCGCAAAAACAAAAATATCAGACGAAATCCTGGAGACACCCAGTATCGACAATGCAAGGATGCACACGGATCCGAAAATAATCGTTTTGGAAAATCGTCGCGTCCATAAGGCGAGGAAGTCAAACAACCTAGTCAAGCCCTGGTGGGTCGCGAGCCTCTGATCCTTGTGACTGGGAGGTTTTAATCGTGAGAACACGAGCGGAATAATCGTAATGGAGATTGCATACAGCAGCATGATTCCCATGGCCGCATACTGACCGAAAACACTCAGGAGCTGCGATCCCGATAACATAAGTGCCGCGAATCCGACGGCGGTTGTGACCGAGGTCAGAAAGGTTGCCAGACCGACAATGTTCATCGTCTGAATGATGGCTTCACGACGTCTACCCAGCAGCCGGTAACGATCAAAAAACTTGGTTGTGAGGTGAATTGCATTCGCCATCCCGATGATTACGAGGAGGGCAGGCAACACAGACGTCACAATGTTCATCTTGTGATTGAACAATGCAATCAAGCCGACCGTCCAGGTTATGCCAAGTGCCACAATTATTGTGGGAAGGGTTACTGCACGTCTCGCACGAAACGTTATAAAGAGCAAACCCAGAGATACGAGAAGTGCAGCGACAGTAAAGAACGGCGCTTCTGCCGTTACACGCTGAGCATACTGCGTCCGCAAGTACGGGATACCAGCCAGTGCGACATTGCCAAAGACACTGCCTGTCAGTGATTCAATTCTGTTAACAAGTTCGACGCGCTCCGGCGACTCGTTAAAACTCTCTTCGATGTCTACGATCATGGCTCCGTCTGAGCCATCGTTGGACAACAACAACCCGCGCAGAAACGTCTGGTCCCGAATCGTCTGACGATTTAGTTCTTCAGTTGCCAGCGGATCAAACATTGTCTTCGTGACAACACTATCACCAACTCGAACTGGATACGGTGCATTGCTCAGACTTAGCACATGTTCGACACCGTCAAATGTGCCGACAAGACTGGTAACCGAATCCATCTTGCTCAGGAAGGCACGACTCGTCGGATCCTGATCGGGAAAAACGATGTACAGGATGGTCTGATTCGCCCCGAATTCTTCGTTGAACTTGTTGAAGTTTTGAACGACTTCAGAATCTGTTGCGAGGAAATGACCGGCGCGGTGGTCGGTCTCAACAGTTGTGGAAAAGTATCCGAGGACGATTGTTATGGCAACAATCGCGACCAGAATGACTCTGGGGTGATCAAGGATCCAGTTTGTCGAGCGGGTCCAGAGGGGCATTAGAGTTTATCCGTATGGCCTGGACAGTATAAACAACTGGAGAAGAGTTCTCGCGTGGGAGATCAGAGGGAATCGCAAAAAACAATACACGTTCTTATACTGTAAGATATAGTACAACGACCTAAATTCGAAGCTTGCGCCCCATCGATCCTACTTCAATTCAAGCGGTGCAAGATTGACCATCGACAACATCCTCTGATGAAAGGCGATAAACTACAACATGGCAATCAGCACTGGGTGTCTCGACAGGCTCAATCGCTGCGAGATGCACAGCGCCGCGTTGAAGGTAAGGACAGACTTGATTCTGATTCGGCCATTGAACTAGCGGTTCATCAGTTGAATGACGTGTTTGGTGAATCGGACGCACTGATTGCGACATCCTACAGGTACGGTGTAATCGGCTACTTTGCAGACCATGTTATCTTCATGCCGGGTTTTGCTCTGTTCTCCTGTTCCAAAGCTGGAATGGCGGTTGCAATTCGAGCGGGTGCGACAGACCGATCCCGAATAGTTAACTGGCCGGCAGGATCCGAGGAAACCTTCTCGCTGGGAGCAGAAGATGCCGTGCGCACCGATCTGGACAGTTGGGCAGTCTGTATTGAAAATCTTGCTGCACCCATCGATGGTCTCCCGTCGACTTTTGATATATCAATTGTCTCAGCTATACCGATCGAGGACGAAACGTCTTTCGTGGCCGCGTTCGGTGTGGCACTGTCAGATGCTCTTCAGGGCTTTGTCGACGAGGATCTGGACATCAGTGACAATACAATCGCATCTGCATTCGAACCTGCGGTCGGATTTCAAGCGGCACCCGTTTATGTGACGGCCGTTCGTGGCACACTCGCCGACATGTTTGCGCTCGTGGATTCCGAAAAATGTGAGCTTGTCAATTTTGATGTGGTCGGTGAGATGGCTGTCGGATACATACAGATACCAGGTCAACCAGGACTTGACGCATCGTTCGTCGAAAAACGTCGGCGGGATGCCGGGGCGTGCCTCTTGCGAATTCAGGAGCGCCGGCCTTCTCTCCCGAGCCTTGCACATCTGTACCACAAGGATCTTCAGAATATTGAGAAATCGCTCCCGCGCAAGCTGAGATACGCGGTCAACTATCTGGTAAAAGAAAACCAGCGAGTACAGCGCGCCGTGACCGCAGCACGAAAAGGAGACTGGCAGTTGTTCGGTGCACTCCTGTTCATGTCTAACTCGGCTTTGACATCGGATTGGGGACTTCAGTCGAAAGGCGGAGCATTCATATCGGAGATGGTCAAGGAGAAAACAACTGAAGGTCTCGTAGGTGCACGAATAAGTGGTGACGGACGCCACGTATATGTTCTTGGTCAGCCGTTTTCAGTGCCCGTACAAATGGACGATATTAGAAAGTCCTACAAAGACCATTTTGGTACCCAGCCCCGCACGGAATTGTTGTAACTTACGGGGCTTCGATAGAATCAATTGTTAATCATTCGTCACGTGACGCGAGCGTATGTCTAATTTTGACATTACAGCATTAACCGAGCGCATTAAGGACAAAAGTGCGTTCGTAGATCAGCTATTCAACGAACTCGGCAAAGTAGTGGTCGGCCAGAGGTACATGGTCGAACGGCTTCTAATCGGCTTGCTTGCGGACGGTCATGTACTCCTCGAGGGTGTCCCCGGACTTGCGAAAACACTAACCGTTAGCTCACTGGCAAAAGCAATTGGTACCGGGTTTCAACGGATTCAGTTCACACCCGACCTGCTGCCTGCTGACCTGCTCGGTACGCTGATCTACAACCAGCGCGAAGGCAATTTCTTTATCAAGAAAGGCCCCATCTTTTCCAATATCATACTGGCAGACGAGATCAACCGATCGCCTGCGAAGGTTCAAAGCGCACTGCTCGAGTGTATGCAAGAGAGGCAGGTCACCATCGGCGATGAGACTTTTCCGCTGGAACAACCTTTCCTCGTTCTCGCGACGCAGAATCCTATTGAACAAGAAGGTACGTACCCGTTGCCCGAGGCTCAGGTCGATCGATTCATGATGAAAATCAAAGTCAGCTATCCTACAAAGGAAGAAGAACTTGAGATCATGAGGAGGATGGCAAGGACCGGCAAGAAAGAGACTATTAACGAAGTCATTCAGCCGGACGAGATTCTCGAAGCGCGTAGCGTTATCAACGACCTTTACATTGACGAGCGTGTTGAGAAGTATATCATTGATCTGGTGATGGCATCACGAAATCCGTCCGACTACGACCTTAATGGTGTCCAGGGTCTCATCGAATACGGTGCATCACCTCGCGCCTCGATCAACTTGAATCTTGCAGCACGGGCACATGCTTTCCTTCGGCACCGCGCGTATGTGACCCCGGAAGATGTTCGGTCAATAGCACTCGATGTGCTTCGACATCGTATTGCGGTCAGTTATGAAGCCGAAGCTGAAGAGATCACATCGGAAAACATCGTCACGAAAATCATGGAATCGGTCGAGGTCCCTTAGAAATCGAAAATGTCTCATAAGCCCAAGGTTTTTAAAAAGGAATCGATTACCGTCGACTTTCTGGTTGAGAAGCTCAGAAACCGGGTAAAGATTCCACTTGAGTCCTGTAACGACCAAACTGGTGAAGATCGAAAGGTAACCGAGAGCAACCTGCACCGGCCCGGGCTTGCACTGGCCGGGTACGTCGATTTGTTTACGTTTCAGCGCGTTCAAGTCCTCGGGAACACAGAATGTCAGTTTCTTGACCACCTGGAGAACGGAGCCCGGATCGATGCTTTCCGTAAATTGTGTGAGTATGACATGCCTGTCATCTTCCTGACCGAAGGTAACAGGCTCGAGGAAGAGCTCATTCAGATTTGTACGGAGAAAGAGATTCCAATTCTGGTCACGCCTCTTCCGACGACTGAATTCATGACTGCTATCAGGGAATTCCTCCTTGATCAGTTTGCCACTCAAATGTCAATTCACGCGTCTCTCGTCGATGTGTATGGCGTCGGGCTTCTACTTGTCGGCAAGGCCGGCATCGGCAAAAGTGAGGTGGCCCTTGATCTCGTTGAGCGAGGTCACAGACTCGTCGCCGACGACGTTGTCATGGTCACAAAGAAAGATGAACAGGTACTGATGGGCTCAGGAACTGATCTGGTCCAGCACTTCATGGAGGTTCGTGGGCTCGGTCTTATCGATGTCCGTTCCATGTTTGGCATCCGTGCTATTCGTTTCCAGAAACGTGTAGAAGTGGTCGTAAATATGGAGCTGTGGAATCCTGATGAGGAGTACACTCGCATCGGGATGGTCGATGATTTCTATGAGATTATGGGCGCACAGCTTCCGAGTGTGAAGCTACCCATCACCCCCGGGAAGAATGTTACTGTTCTGTGTGAAGTGATCGCCCTCAATCATCTTCTAAGCAACTACGGATACGATCCAGCAGAAGTGTTTGCCAAGAGGCTGGCAGATCGTATCCAGTCAAAGGGCGGGAATGCTCCGTCTCGCGGCATTGAGTACTTCGAGCACGATTACGAGTAGGCCGGCCTATCTTCGATCGGCGTCCGGGACCGTAAGCACATTGTTAGAGCTGCACGACCTCAAGTTCTACAGACTCGCTTGAGTCCTCTTCTTTTGGTTCGAAGTTTACCCCTACAAGCTTGGAAATACCTTGCTCCTGCATGGTTATTCCATACATTCGGTCAGCGGCTTCCATCGTGCGTTTGTTGTGTGTCACAAGGATAAACTGCGTTGACTTGGAGAATTCCCGAATCAGCTGCATGAACCGACCGACATTTGCGTCATCCAGAGGGGCGTCGACCTCATCCAGGATACAAAATGGGCTCGGCTTGACGAGGTAGATTGCAAAAAGGAGAGCAATTGCTGTGAGTGTCTTTTCTCCACCTGAAAGTTGAGCAAGCACACTTGGCCGTTTCCCACGCGGCTTCGCATACACTTCTACGGGAGACTCCAGAGGATCAGAAGGGTTGGTCAGTTCGATGTTTCCAGCCGCTTCATCGCCAAAGAGCTGTGCAAACAGGTTCTGGAAGTTAGTCCTGATTGCCTCGAACGTTTCGTTAAACCGTTTGGACGCTGTTGTGTTGATTTCATCGATCGTCTCAATCAGCGTATGCTCCGCTTTTTTGAGATCTTCGAACTGAGACGAAATGAAGTCCAGGCGTTCTTTCTCTTCTTCGTATTCCTCGAGAGCAAGTTCGTTTACCGGACCGATGCTTCGGACCTGCTGGCGCAATTCTTTTACTCTATTCCGGGCATCGGACTCTTCAGTGTCAGGTTCCAGTGATTCCGTGATATCAACTATTTTGATTCCGTAATCTTCCTCGACGTGAACGAGCAAATCCTCGAGTCTGGTAGCAACCTCGGCGAGCTTGACAGCTCGATTGCTTTCTTCGCGCATTTGTTCTTCCTTTGCGCGGCGAATGTCTCTCAGCTCGGACTCAAGATCTGAAATCGAGACTTTGATTTCCATCACTGACTCCCGGGCTTGAGCAACGGCATCTTCGAGTGCAGGGCGTCCTTCCCGGACATGTGCAAGCAATTTATCGAGTCGAGCCAGCTCTTCTTCGCCCTTGCTGATCTGGTCCGCGATGGTTCGTTGTTCAACAATCCGTGTCTCGGCCCGTTTTGCAAGGTCTGATACGGCATGATCGATCCGCTCCAGATCTTTTTCAAGATTGTCAAACCGATTACGTGTCTCAACGGTGAGCACACTGGCTTCACTGTATTTACTGAGAGCCATGCGGCTCTCAGCTTCGAGGCTGTGAAACGAGTCCTCCGCTTCAGCCCGCATCCCGCGAAGTGATTGTAGCCGTGCTTCAGCCTCTGAGACCGCAGACCGTGTTGCTACCGTGTCAACCTTCAATTGGTCAAGGGTTGCTGCAAGCTGGTTACGCTTGCTGTCCAACTCCTCCCGGCGCTGGTCAATTGTCTCGCGTTCAAATCGAGAGCGATTCAACCCGTTTTCAGTAGTTCTCAGTACTTCAATCGCATTTGCAAGTGCGGCTTCGGCAGTATCACATCCATCGGAGGACAGTTTGTCTTCGGTTTGCTTTACCGACCTTTCCTGGTCAGCAATCTGTTTCACGAGAGCCGCCAGGTCTTTTTTTGCCTGTTCAAGCTGCCGACGTCTGTCCAGCCGTCCCATGATGGAAGATGGTTGTCCGTGGTCGCTGCCGCCGTGGACGATTCCCCTGGAATCGAACCAGGCACCGGTCGGGACATAGAATCTTCCATACCCGCTTTCAAGGGCGAGGCGCTCGGCTGCCTCATTCGTTTCGGCAAGGAAGCTGCCTGCCAGAATCGTGCGTGAAAGGTTTCGATATTTTTCGTCGAGCACGTTAACGATCGAATACAGCGGAGTTGCATCATCTGCAGAGTCTGCCTGTATCGTTTTAA
This sequence comes from Rhodothermales bacterium, assembly GCA_013002165.1. Taxonomy (GTDB): domain Bacteria; phylum Bacteroidota; class Rhodothermia; order Rhodothermales; family JABDKH01; genus JABDKO01. The sequence continues at coordinate 18,768 of JABDKO010000241.1, forward strand.
GCTGATCGAGAACAATGAAAGAAGCACGGCCTTTGCTTTCGCGAGAAAGCTCAGCTATCGCGGCATGAAGTTCTTTTCGGTCCTCAACAACGATGCACCCCGCATAATCCTTGAGTGCATTGTCGAGTGCTAGCCTGTATCGCGACTCACACGAGATGATATCCGACACGGTCCTCAGACCACTGCTGGACCAAACGGTCTCGTTTGATGCGAGGTATTGCACTGATTCTGAGAAATCGTCGTACGAAGCGATTACGCTTTCAAGCAGATGAACTTGAGCGATCAATGCCTCACGTCGGCTCTGTAGAGACCGCAGGTACGTTTGTGCTTCTTCGAGTTCTGTTTCGAGGAAGAGTTTCTCTCCACGAACGGTAGCCAGTGTGGTGCGGGCTTTATCGACAGCCTCGGTATGCATCTGAAATTCGGCTTCCCACCGTTCGATGCCCTGCGTTGCTTCGCTGGCAACAAGATCAATCTGTTGGCGCTGTTTTTCTGTCGCCTGTCGGTCATCTTCTAACAGTTCGATCTGGCTGGCCATCCGATCGAGAGCGCGTCGCGAGTCCGCCAGGTTATCGGCGCTCAGCTGTTCTTCTTCCCGAAGCCCGGCAAGAGTGTCACGGGCTTCGTTAGCGGTTGTTCGTGAACGATCCCGTTCGATCTCAGCTGCGCTCAGAATTTGCAGTGCCTTCTCGTACTCAGGCCGGGCCGCGTCACGTTCTTGCTCAACGGCGACTCGCCGTTCGTTGAGCTCGCCCAACCGTTTTTCCGCCTCGACCGTTTCCCGATCTAATCGCTCCAGGTCTTTCTGACCCATCTGCAGCCGTTGAAGCTGCAGCCTTCGATCCGTGTCAAGGCCCCGGGTTTCCTCAAGATGAGCGTTCAGGTCTACCTGGACGTCGCCAAGGGCTTTTTCGCGATCTACAAGCCGGACTCGTAACTGTTCGAGATCAGCTTCAAATGTACCATGCTGTGCAGTCTGCCCCTCCAGCGAGTCCTGAAGTGCAGTGATCTCCTTGCTCAATTCGATTCGGAGATTAGTCAGACGACGGTATTCAATAGCCGCAAGAGCCAATTCAAGTGTCCGGAGCTCGCCTTCAATCTCTTTGTATCGAGCTGCCTTGTTTGCCTGCCTTTTCAAGGAGCGGACACGTTTCTCTATCTCCTCGAGAAGATCCTGTACACGCGTAAGGTCAACCTGGGTGCTTGCAAGTTTTCGAAGAGTCTGGGATCGTCGAAGCTTGTACTTGGTAATCCCGGCCGCTTCCTCAAAAAGATGACGCCGGTCATTGGTGTTTTCCGACAGGATCTCTTCAACCATCTTCAGTTCGATAACTGAATATGCTCCGGCACCCATGCCGGTATCCATGAACAGATCAGTGATGTCTTTCAAGCGGCATTGCACACCGTTCATCAGATACTCGGATTCGCCTGACCGGTACAAGCGCCGACCGATGGTCACCTCGCTGTACTCGATCGGGAGGATCCCTTCAGTATTCTCGATCGTCAGCATGACTTCGGACATCCCGAGGGGGCGCTTCTTCGACGTGCCGTTGAAGATCACGTTCTCCATTTTTTCGGAACGCAAAACGCGCGCACGTTGCTCTCCGATAACCCATCTGACAGCGTCGACGATGTTTGATTTGCCGCAACCGTTCGGTCCGACGACAGCCGTGACACCGGGATCGAACAGGAGGCTCGTTCGATTGGCAAACGACTTGAATCCGTGTAATTCCAGCTTACTTAGGTACATACTCCTAGGTGGGATACAAAAGAAAAGCAGACTAGACTGCACTCGGACCTAGTGGGGTCGGCTGTGCAGTTGTTACTGCACGCAAAGCGCAGAAGTCACCTAATTAACAACGTTTAATGCCGTTTTGCAACTTATGTTTTCCACAGTCAGGAGACACCCCTGCAAACGACGCAAGTCATTACACTGCAATAGTATGCAGCCAATGCTGCAGAGTACCATTGTATCCGTAAGCCGTTATTGCAAACATCAAGCGGTCGTTTCGGAATTCACCGCATTCATTTCGAACGAGAGTCCTGACCGATCGTCGGCCAGGTCGATTTCGACCACCGAGCCCTCACCTATCCAGCCTGACAGAAGTTCTTCAGCAAGCTTGTTCGTCACCTCTTTTTGAATCAACCGCTTGAGAGGTCGTGCACCGAAGACCGGATCGTACCCTTTCTCCGCGAGCCATGTCTTGGCTTCGTCGGAAAGCTTCAGCTCAATTCCGGAATTTGAAGCAACCGTTTTCTTCAATTGCCCAAACAGTATTTCGACGATGTTTCGAGTGTTCGCCTGAGTCAGCGGCTTGAACATTACGACCTCATCAATACGATTCAAAAACTCGGGCCGCAACTGTTTCTTCAGCCGCTCCATTATTTCCAGCTGAATGCGATCAGAAACCTCATCCGGTACGTCGCCCCCCGCATCGGCCAACCGGTCACGAATAATCTCAGAACCAAGATTACTCGTCATGATAATGATCGTATTCTTGAAGTCTGTAGTTCGGCCCTTGTTGTCGGTAAGTCGGCCGTCGTCCAGCACTTGAAGCAAGATGTTGAATACTTCGGGATGTGCCTTTTCGATTTCGTCGAGAAGCACAACAGCATACGGGCGTCGACGTACCTGTTCGGTAAGTTGACCGCCTTCCTCGTAACCTACATATCCCGGAGGCGCTCCAACCAGCCTGCTCACGGTGTGTCTTTCCTGGTACTCACTCATATCGATGCGAACCATGGCGTTCTCATCATTAAACAGGAACTCTGCGAGTGCCTTGGCCAGCTCGGTTTTACCGACTCCTGTTGTTCCAAGGAAGATAAAGGAGCCGATAGGCCGACCCTCCTCCTGCAATCCTGCACGACCCCGGCGAACGGCATGTGCAACGGCAGAAACCGCTTCGTCCTGGCCGACGACCCGTTCGTGCAGTGCTTCTTCCATGCGTAAGAGCTTCGCCCGCTCACTTTCCAGCATCCGGGTGACCGGAATACCCGTCCAACGAGAGACAATTTGTGCGATATCTTCGTCGTCGACTTCTTCCTTGAGCATGGATCCTGAACTCTGGATTTCAATGAGTCGGTTGTTTGCCGTCTCCACCTTTTCCTCGAGTGCGGGAATCTGGCCATATCGAATTTCAGCAACCTTTCCATACTCGCCGCTTCGCTCCAGATTTTCAGCCTCGACACGCAGTCTGTCAATCTCTTCCTTCGCACTGCGAATCTGCTGAATCATCTCTTTCTCGCGTGCCCATCGCGCGCGCAATTCGGTGCGCCGTTCTTCCAGGTTTGCAAGCTGCTCGGAGATCGCATCTTTCTTCTCATCATTACCATCCCGCTTGACGGCTTCGCGCTCGATTTCAAGCTGACGGATTTGTCGCTCAAGCTGGTCCAGCTCTTCAGGCATCGAATCGATCTCTATCCTCAGTCGTGCGGCAGCCTCATCAATCAGGTCGATCGCCTTGTCTGGCAGAAACCGGTCTGTGATGTACCGATAGCTTAGTTCAGCAGCTGCTACAAGCGCCGAGTCCTTGATACGGACACCATGATGAACCTCGTACTTCTCATTGATTCCGCGCAGAATCGATATCGTGTCCTCGACAGACGGTTCTTCGACCATCACCATTTGAAAACGCCGGGCAAGTGCCTTGTCCTTCTCGAAGTGTTTCCGGTATTCGTCCAGCGTGGTGGCGCCAATCGATCGTAATTCTCCTCGAGCGAGAGCAGGTTTGAGAATGTTGGCGGCGTCCATGGCGCCCTCGGAAGCGCCCGCACCTACAAGTGTGTGGATCTCGTCTATGAACAGAATAATCTGTCCATCGGCTCCGGTGACTTCCTTCACGACGGCCTTCAGCCTGTCTTCGAACTCACCGCGATATTTGGCTCCCGCGATCAGCGCCCCCATATCCAGGGCCAGAATTCTCTTGTCGGCAAGTCCCTCCGGGACGTCACCCTGTACCATCCGGATCGCCAGGCCTTCGGCAATAGCTGTTTTCCCTACACCGGGCTCGCCCACGAGGACCGGGTTGTTCTTGGTCCGGCGGGAAAGGATCTGCAACACACGTCTGATCTCCTCATCACGGCCGATGACCGGATCAATCTTGCCCTTGCGCGCAAGCTCGATGAGGTCGCGCGTGTAGCGATCCAGCGCCTGATACCGACTCTCTGCGTGCTGATCCGACACCGTTTGATTACCCCGAATATCCTTGAGGACGCCAAGTATAGATTTTTTGGTGACGCCAAGGTTTTTCAGGGTTTTGCCGAGTTCATCCCGGGACTTTGCCAGTGCAATGAACAGGTGTTCTGACGCCACATACTCGTCGCCCATGTCTTCGGCCTCCGATACTGCGGAGTCGAAAATCTTCTTCATGTCATTTCCGACGTACTGACCGGTTACGCTGGAGCCGGACACTACGGGTAGTTTGCCTAGTGCTTCCTCAACGGCTGTGTCAATGCTGCCAGTTGGTACCTCAAGCTGCTTCAGCATCGATTGTACGACGCCGGCATCGTCCTCAAGGAGTGCCTTGAGGAGGTGCGGAGCTTCGAGACCCTGGTGATTTGCCGAGGCAGCAAGTTCAAGTGCCCTCTGTACGGCCTCTTGAGCCTTAACCGTAAATTTCTGGAGATTCATATCGCTTCAGTAACGTCAGATGTATAAGCGTCGTTCGTACGAAAAGCGTACCAACTCGAACTGTACTGCCAGACTGACAGCTATTGATTGAAACGTATTGCCGATACTCATGTATTACACGTCCTTGAAAAAAACAGCGGCTTGATGAACACCGGAAACGCACGAACAGAGGGTGAATCTGAGGAGTGGTGGGAGCGGTTCCAGGACTTGATTGACGATCAGTCCGACTTCCCGTCCGAGTACACATTCAAATTTATAGTCCCCTCGAATGAGTTGGAGGACCTGAAGGCGCTATTTGGTCAGCAGGCTATTTCACTCAGGCCCTCGAGGAAAGGAAATTATACGAGTGTGACCGCAACCCTCGAAATGCACTCCAGCGATGAGATCGTTGCAGTGTACAAGGCGGCGGCCAAGATCCCCGGCGTCGTATCGCTCTGATCTCTGAAGAGCTGGACCAGACCTGACAAGACCGCAGGCCGCTATTTGTGTAGATAGACCATTATTTGTACTCTGCGACCATCGTTCGATTTCAACGCAGGTGCATCCATGAGAAACATCGTTCTAGCGTCGCTTTTGTCTGCTTTTGCCCTCATGATCTTCGGGTTTATCGTATGGGCAACACCAATTTCATCCCCCGCCTTTGGTTCTGGACTTGACGTCGAGGCTGTTCAGGAGGCGTTAAGAAATGCTGCACCGGAGTCGGGTACGTACGCACTGCCCGATCCATATGTCGAAGACCAGGAAGGCTTTTTCCGCGCTCACGAAAGGGGACCGATTGGAATCCTGCATATCATGAAAGAAGGTGAACCGGCAATGGCGCCGTCGACATTCATCTTCGGGTTCATTCACAACTTTGTCACGGCTATGCTGCTCGCCATTTTGCTGCAGATGGCGCTACCGGCTCTGCCTTCGTATGCAGGTCGCGTTCTGTTTTGCACAATGTGCGGAGTCTTTGCGGCTGTGTGGGAGAACTTCACAGCACCGATCTGGTTCTTGACTCCCTGGTCCTTCTTTGTCGTCAGATCACTATACACCATTGTCGGGATGACTTTGATTGGAGCTATCCTCGCAAAATTTATCAAGCAGTAAAAAAATGCGTACCGAAGCACAGAACGTATGTTGAAACCCACGCTGGTTGCATTACTACTGATACTCATTTCTGTGCCGTCCGCGTATGCACAGGAGACTGCACCAGATAGTCTCAGATCGTATGACCTTGATGCGGTCGTGATAACAGCAAGCCGCGTGCCATCAACCATTCGGTCGTCGACGTCTGCAGTTTCGCGAATCGATTCTGAGACGATTGAAGCTCTTCCGGCGGCACGGATTTCCGATGTGCTTGAACTGATTCCCGGCCTGGCCTTCCTGTCTCTCGATGGTCTCGGTTTTGATCCTCAAATCACGGTACGCGGTTTTTACGGAGGAGGGGAAGCTGAATACGTCACGATGCTGGTCGACGGGAAACCGATCAACAATATCGAAAGGGGTCTCATCAACTGGGATCTGCTGAGCGGACTGACGATCGAATCGATCGAAGCGGTGAAGGGATCCGCTTCTTCGTTATACGGAGATGTCACGGTCGGCGGCATTATCAACGTCAAGACAGCGCCAACGGATCGGAATAGCACAACTGTTTCGCTTTCTGGCGGTTCGTATCAGACATTTCGCGGATCGCTGACGCACGCCGCTCTACTGGGCTCGTATCCTGTCTCGTTCACGACGGGCGGCACTACAACCGATGGATACCGGGACAACGCAGACAGAACATCATTCAACATCGGTGGCACTGCTCGCATCGTCAAGACCAAAAGTTCTGAGGTCCGCCTGCAGACCATTCATTACTGGAAAGATACTGCCAACCCCGGACCTGTGGCATCAAGTGTGCGTGTTGCAGATTCGCTGAACAGGTTTTCCTCGCCGCTGTATCGTTTCGATGCCGTACGTGAAAGACTTCATCGGACGTCACTGACCTTCGACCATGCGCTGTCTTCATCCTCAAATGTTTCTGCCGAAGTTGCCGGACTCTTTCAGTCTGCGGACGATGTCAGGACTCTTGAACTATTTCCCGGATTTGGAGATACGCAGAACCGCGATGCGCAGTCAAGACGGCTATTCTCGAGCGTCCTGTTCTCGGCCGAGAATGACGTTTCTGGTATTCCGATAACTGTGGCGGCCGGGGTCGATGCATCTTACGGCCGCCTGTCGAACAGTTATTTTACATTTTTTTCCGGCGGTATCGATGACTACGCTTCGGCAGGAAATATCACATCAGGCGAGAAGGCGTCGGAGAGTGAGATCGACAGGGTAAACATAGCGGCATACTCCCAGGTGTCTGCTGCCGTCACAAGTAGACTGGACATCTCGGCCGGTATTCGGTTTGATATGGTCAAAGACTCATTCGAACCCGTTCTCGCAGCCGTTCTGGAAGACAAGGTTGAAACGACACATGAAGAGTTCAGTCCACGAGTGGGAATGAACGTTCAGCTGGTCAAAAGCAGAAATCACATCGGTAACATGTATGCCAATGTCTCCCGTACGTTTAAAACGCCAACGCTTGATCAGCTTTACGATCAGCGCCTGATTCCGTTTGGTGAGTTTTCGATTGCTCTGTCCAACGGGTTGCTGGTACCACAGTCCGGCACGGGCTTCGACGTGGGTTACTATCACTCTTATTCCTCGCGAACAGGCCTGCAAGTGGAAGGCTCAGTTTCGGTGTACACGATCGACATGACGAACGAGCTGGACTTCAGTCTCGAGACATTTTCGTACACAAATCTCGGCAAGAGTCGACATCAAGGTGTAGAGTTCGGCCTTGCGAGTGGGTACCAGACGGTGCGGGCGTTTTTGAATTATACGCTCCAGGACGTCACACTCGAGTTCGGGGATAATGATGGCAACGCTGTTAAAGCTATTCCCCGCAATCTGATTGTCGGTGGTATCTCATGGAAGGGTCAACGTGGCGTAGGAGGCTCGGCACGAGTGAGAAATGTGTCAGGTGTATTTCTGGACGATGCAAATACGATTGTATTGCCAGACTTTGCAACACTTGATTTGAAAGCAGAATACTCGAAAGGACCTGCCACCGCGTCTTTGACAGTTGCCAATGTACTGGATCAGAATTACAGCACTACCGGATTTCTTCTTTCCGTTGAAGGGTTTGGCAGTCAATTAAACATGTATCCTGCCGCCGGTCGATTCATGATGCTTGGTTTGAACGTCAAGCTGTAGTAGCGCGGTCCGGTTCGAGAAACTAGATCTCTTTGTAAAATCGGGCGTCGAGGAGGGAAACGGTGCCACCACTTGGCATATCTGTTTCAACAACCTCAAATTCAATTTTGAGCTTGGCGTTGTTACCCGCAATCAACAGCTGATTCAGTTCCTCGAGCTTATGGCGTATCTCCCGAGACATCAGAAATGCCTGGTCGTGGAGCAGTTTGTCCACGACTGCGTCAAGATTTTCGTCGGCTTGAGAGGGTTCCATTGTAGCGTATCCGGAGCTGTCGTTATGCTTATCCAAACGGGACAAATCCCGTTATTTGCGATGTTTGTGGGGCTTTCGTCCGTCAGCCCGGCATTGAGGTCGTCAATGGGATAAAAGTTAGGGGAAACCAGCTGATATTAATAGGTATAGATCGACAACAAATCAACATTCAAATCACACTGGCTTATTGTAGTCAGCCTCTTGAGAAGTGCCATACTCCGTTTACGTGATAGAACTTGATAAAGCCGTACGTCAGGTCAGCCGTTTCAGGAAAGCGAACCCCGACTCATCACCCCTGAAACCATCTTTCTATGTGGGCTGCACTGCCCGCACTCCGGAGGTGCGATTCGAACAGCACCTCAACGGATATAAGGGCAATAGCTATGTGAAGCGCTTTGGAAAACGATTGCGTCCCGACCTGTATCAAAAGTACAATCCGATCAAAACACGGGCGGATGCCGAAGAGCTGGAAGAATATGTCGCGTTGCGGCTTCGCGCTGAAGGCCACGGCGTCTGGTTCAACTAGCGATCTAGAAACCGGAGAAATCAGCTGGCCGTTTTTCAAAAAAGGCAGTAAAAGCCTCGCGTGCCTCCGGTGATTCAAGTCGACGTGCGAAGTGGTCCGTCTCCGTATCCATTACAGAGTTTATCTGTTCGCGAAGAGGAGCCCTGATCAGTTTCTTCGTCAACAAAACAGAAGCCAGGGGAAACGAAGAAATACGCGACGCAAACCTGCGCGCCTCGGTGTCAACCTCGTCACGTTCTACAATCTTGTTAACGAAGCCGCATCTCCAGGCGGTCTCTGATCCAAACGGACGGCCGGTCAGAAATAGTTCAGATGCCAGGTGAAGTCCAGCCAGACGGGGAACAAGCAGGCTCGATGCCGCCTCGGGAGACAATCCCAGGTTAACGAAAGGAAGCTGAAATCGTGCATCCTCGGCAACGACGACAATGTCGCAATGGAAAAGTAGCGTCGTCCCGATACCGATTGCACTGCCGTGAACCGCTGCAACTACCGGTTTAGACGTACCGGCGAGCTGCTTGATGAACTCAATCGGTGGATAATCGGATGATGATTTACCAAAGTCGAGAAAATCCCTTAGATCGTTACCAGCAGTGAAGTCGGCCCCGTTACCCGTTAGTACAATAACCCGGACGTCATCGTCGTGCTCTGACGTAGCAAGTGCTTCGGAAAGCGACTCGTACATTGAGGTGGTAAGCGCATTCTTTCGCTCGGGTCTGGATATTGTTATAGTGAGGATGCCATCCTCAATTTCAGTAATGATGTTTTCAGTCATGTCATCTAAATTAGGGGAGGTATTACGTCGTACGTGCGATGCACTTCCGGAGTTCAATGTACTATTCACTACACTGCCTCGATCGGTTACAGCCCGTCGCGGGAGAGGACAACATAATACACCTGTCATGATTCGAACAATTACGAACTATCGGATACTGCCGACGACAATTTGCGCAGTCGCAGTCTTCCTGCTGATTCCGCTTTCCGTTCGAGGACAGGATAGCCAGACGATCGCACATGTTGTCACAGGCAGCGATAGTGAGTTACGACAACATCTCACTACCTACGCAGCAGATCGAGCAGCGCTGATGCGCAGATGGGACGTTCCATACTCACCGAATCGAAGAGAACGGCTGCGCGCATTTTACAGCGGCTGGAGTAATTGGGCAGCCTCCCTGGATTACGATGGTCTCGGGCTGGAGGGAGCCATTGACCACACGCTCTTTACCAATTTGCTTGCGTATGAACTGAAGCTGCTGGAACGGGAAGAATCTCTGGCTGAAGAGATGGGGAGTCTGGCGCCTTTTGCAGGGTCAATCATCGATCTCCAGGAGAAGAGGAGAGCATTCGATTTTACTCCGGCGGAGGAAGCAGCAGAAACCCTTGCACAATTGCCATTAGAGATAAGCTACATTCGCGACTCTCTGGAGGTCGCACTTGACGCAGAGGAGGTACCCTCCAGAATCATTGCCCTGCGTGTCACGAACTGGATTTCCGACCTGACTGATACCCTGGAGTCATGGTATTCGTTTTATGCCGGGTATGACCCGATTTTCACATGGTGGAACGAGCAGCCATACCAGAAAGCAACATCCGCCCTCGCGGACTACAGACAATTTCTCGAAGAGGAGATCATTGGTTTTCGAGATGGCGAGGACCCGCCCATTGTCGGCGATCCGATAGGTAAAAACGGTCTGGCCGATGACCTGGCAAAGGAAATGATTCCATATTCACCGGAGGAGCTGATTGCAATTGCACAGACGGAATTTGCCTGGTGTGAACGTGAACTTCTCCTCGCATCACGAGAACTCGGATATGGTGACGACTGGAGGGCGGCTCAGGAGTACGTGAAGTCTTTATACGTGGAACCGGGACAACAAATCGCACTCGTTCGAGACCTGGCATTTGAGGCTGTTGAGTTTCTTGAGAGCCGTGAGCTGGTTACGATTCCGCCGGTAGCCAAAGAGGTCTGGAGGATGGAGATGCTCAGTCCGGAACGACAGAAAATAGCTCCTTTTTTCCTCGGCGGCGAAGTGGTCCAGGTTGCCTTTCCTACGAACACGATGGAACATGCTGACAAGTTGATGTCGCTCCGCGGAAACAACGAGCACTACTCACGTGCAGTTGTTCATCATGAGCTTATTCCGGGGCACCACCTTCAGGGTTTCATGACCAGTCGCTACAATGTGCACCGGCGGATCTTTGGAACTCCATTCTGGGGCGAGGGGTGGGCGCTGTACTGGGAGATGCTTCTATGGGATGAAGGTTTTCCGCAATCCGCCGAGGACAAGGTCGGCATGCTTTTCTGGCGAATGCACCGTGCTGCCCGGATCATCTTCTCACTTGGCTTTCATCTTGGCGAAATGACGCCGGAAGAAGCAATTGATTTTCTTGTGGACCGGGTTGGACATGAACGCGCAAACGCGACAGCAGAAGTTCGACGATCATTCAACGGAACCTATTCGCCGCTCTATCAGGCTGCATACATGCTGGGTGGGATTCAGCTCCGTGGACTACACACGGAACTGGTTTCATCCGGGAAAATGACCAACAGAGACTTCCATGACGCCATTCTTCAGGGAGGCAGGATGCCGATTGAGATGGTTCGTGCACGACTGACCGGTCAGCCTCCAGGTGCCGATTTCGAATCGACCTGGCGCTTCTATGATTAGAATGTCATTGCAGTCTAATTGCCAGATTCGCCGCCACGCTTCTCGCTTTGCAGCCATTCCACGGCCCGGTGCGTCAGTGCCGCCGTCGAATCGAGTGACAGCTTCTGCTTGATTCGTCTGCGATAGGTCTCTACTGTCTTTGGACTGATATGCATTGCGTCGCCGATCTCACGCGTAGATTTTCCGCGACCCTGCATCTCGAAAACCTGTAGCTCGCGGTCAGTTAATCTTCCCAGACTCGAAGTTGCCGTAAGGCTGTCGCCACGCGCAAAGCCAGAGAGAATTTGTGAGTTCATTCGCTGTGATAGATAAAACCCGCCATCAAGTACTGTCTGAATTGCATGTACGAGTCTGGATTCGACCTCATTCTTCATCAGGTAGGCCCGTGCGCCGGCCCGTAGCGCCCGTTCCGCGAAAAGTGCCTCGTCGTGCATCGAGACCACAACAACGTGTATCTCAGGATTTTCGGAATGCAGTTGTTTGACCAGTTCAATCCCGCTTGCGCCATCCAGAGATATATCAGCTATGACAAGGTGAGGCCTGTGAGTCGCAATTCCCGACAATGCTTCGGCAACGGAACTCGCCTCGCCACACACTTCAAGTTGATCCTCGCGATTCAAAAGATACTTGTATCCAAGGCGCATGATCGGATGATCATCAACAACAAATATTTTTCTCGATTTACCCATTCGTACCTACCTGACAATGCGGGATAAAGCAGCGCACTTCCGTTCCACCGTAGATGCTCGGTCCCAGTTCCAGTCGCGCACCTATCAATCGCGCGCGGTATTTCATGGTTGGCAGGCCCATGCCCTCATCGAGTGAATAATCGGGCAGCCCGTTACCATCGTCTGCGATTGACAATTCACATTCGTCGCCGTTGCGCGCGAAGGTAATGACGACAAGTTTGGCGCCAGAATGTTTCACTGCATTGGTCAATGCTTCTTGCGTTATCCAGTAGACTTGCATAGCGGTTCTGGAATCAACACGCGGAAGATTTTCATGGGCCGAAAGAGTCACAGTCATTTTCGAGATCGTTTCCGTGTCGGATGCAAGTTTCTCCAAAGCTGGAATCAGACCATCGTCCTCAAGCTTGACCGGATTTAATCCGCGTGCCAGGGCTCGTGCCTGTTCGACACCGGAATTTGCAAGCGCAACTATCTGTTCAAGCTGACTAGCGCTTACCTCTTTTCCGCTCGAAGCGTCCTGCTCGAGCGCTCGCGATAACATGGCGATACCCGTCATTAAAGAGCCGAGCCCATCGTGCAAATCTCTACCGATACGCCGGCGCTCCTCCTCTTGAGTATGGATGACCTGCTGTTCGAGTCGACGCTCATGTGTTAAATCGCGAACAATGGTCAGTACCGTTTCATCTTCTGCGGGGACTATGCGGGCTTCAAAGAACCGTTTCTCATTCAGGCGCTCAATATCGAGAGAATACTCGACTGTCTCCGACACTCTGGTCTGCAGCACCTTTCGGATAACGTCGATCATATCTGAATACAGCGGTTCTGGCAGCGTATTCTTCAAGCTGTTACCGATGATCTCCCCGGGCGAAATAGCTAACTGTGACTCATCCTTGGCCACGAAATGCAGGTAATAGCCATCCTTCGAAATCCAGAACACAAGGTCTGGCAGAGCTTCTATGATGGCACGGTTGATCCGTTCGCTCTTAACAAGCGCATTTTGCGCATCGATTCTCTTGGAGATGTCGCGGACGTGAATCAGGAGGGCCGGCTCATGTCCATAGAAGAATTTATTAGCACGCAGTTCTACCGGAATTATCTGTCCATCTGATCGAAGGCTCTGTCCGTTGATCTGCTTAATATTACCACTGACCAATTCATTGAATCCGAGGTTGACCTCCGATCGTTGTTCTTCCGGAACCAGTGACGAGACGTGTCTGCCGATAAGCTCATCTCTGGTCAGATCATGCAGCTTGCACGCTGCCGGATTTACATCAAGGACCTTTCCACTAAGGCTTTCAATAAATATAGCGTCGGGTGAATTCTCGAAAACAGTTCGAAATCGGACTTCACTTTGCTGCAGTTCATCATGGATCCGCACCCGTGCAGTTATGTCCTGGACGTGTGCGTGGATTCCGACCACCTCATCATCGACCAGGTCAAGTTCAACCGATTGTTCGACGAACTTGCGTGAACCGTCCTTGCATCGAATCGCGAACTCTATATGCGTGACATGCAATTTTTTCTTGACCTGATGTATATAGAAAGAGATCAAGTCTCGTCGAAAGGCCTCGTCAATGAGATACGTAAAATGCATCCCATTGAGGTCTTCCGCGGAGTATCCGGTAAGCTCTTCTGCAGCCGGGCTTACATACACAAACTTCCCGGTGCGGTCCGCCCTGAACATTACGTCGCTTCGATTCTTTTTCGAAACGACATCATCAGGCGATACCAGGGCTTCGGAAGTTCTGTCCATGGGGTCATCTTTGTTTGCCATCTATTTAATTTAAGCGAAACCACCCCTCAAGTGCATCCCGGATTTTGCAAATGAATTATGCGATCTGTTCTGAATCGATCAAATACATATGGTAGCCGTTGACTTCAGTTCAGCCTTATCCGGGAAGCACAATGGAAATCCTGCTGCTGATTCTGGCTAAGGATGTGAAAGTCCGATGAGTGTGCAACACGCTCCTACGAAAGCGTAAAACCTGATCCGCGCTAATAAATATTCAGGTAAGCTGCTGCAATGACCCAGCCTTCTCCCCACATAGTTGTCCTTGGGGCCGGTTTTGGTGGCCTGTCGTTCTGCCGGTCGTATCGTGGTCCGGGGAATATCACGCTGGTGGACAAACAGAATCACCATCTATTTCAGCCCCTTCTGTATCAGGTCGCGATGTCCGGTTTGTCAGCACCTGAGATAGCGGCTCCCATCCGGTCGATTGTTTCTCGCCAGAAACACATTACAGTCCTGATGGATGAAGCTGTTGACGTGGATCTGGAAAACAATAAACTCATCCTGTCTGCCGGCACACTGCCCTTCGATTTTTTGATTCTCGCGCTGGGTGGCGTCACATCTTATTTCGGCAGAGATGACTGGTCACAAATAGCACCCGGTTTGAAGACTCTCGAGGATGCTATGACCATGCGCCACAAAATTCTTTTGTCGTTCGAAAAAGCGGAGAACACGAGCGATGAAACAGAAAGAAATCGACTGACAACGATAGTCGTCGTGGGTGGCGGACCTACCGGAGTCGAGCTGGCAGGTGGCATGGCGGAGTTGACCAATCACGTATTTAAGAGAGACTTTCGACGAATCGACCCCCGGCAGTCCCGGATTCTTCTGGTAGAAGGGGGTAGCCGGATTCTGAGCACTTTTCCGGAAGTCCTGTCCCGGAAAGCAGTTGAACAGCTGCAGGACCTTGGCGTGGAAGTGCGGACCGACACAATGGTATCTGAGATAAGCGATGACAGAGTTACTTTCGATGACGGCAGTACTATAGAAACGCGAAATGTATTGTGGGGTGGGGGTATCCGGGCAAATCCCCTTGCAGATAAGATAAAATCTGAAAAAGACCGTAGCGGTAGACTTCATGTGTCGCCCGATCTGTCTCTCCCTGCCCACCCAAACGTGTTTGCGATAGGAGATATAGCCCATGTCACGTCGGGTGATTCCGAGGTGCCGGGAGTCGCACCGGCAGCTCAACAAATGGGTCGCTTTGTCGCAAAACACATCCGAAAAATCGCTGAGGGTAAGGAGTCGCAAGACACGTTCCAGTACAAGGATAAAGGTACGATGGCAACGATCGGTCGTCGACGCGCCATAGCATGGATAGGTCGCCTTCATCTAAGCGGGATTGTCGCCTGGTTAAGCTGGCTCCTTGTACACCTGATAACACTGATCGGATTTCGCAACAAATTGCTTGTCCTGACACAGTGGTTCTACAACTACGCTACGTTCAGCAGGGGCGCAAGGATTATTGTTTCCAGTTCGGATGATGTCCATCGTGCAGTCGAAAAATCGCCGGGCAATCCAGATCCAATACAGGCCGCTCTCTCAGACTCGTAGTCCAGTCACGTCATGAAATACCTGTCGATTCTGTTCAAACACCTTCGACTGGGTTGAAGACTTCCAACCGTGATCAACTTCCGGATTGCAGTCCTCTAGAACGCATACAGAAAGACGGCAACAAAGTGACAGGCCGTTCCTGCCAGCACAAAGAGGTGCCAGATGAAGTGAAAGTACTTGATCTGATCCATGGCGAAGAAGATGACTCCCACAGTGTAGAAAAAACCTCCTGCTGCAATCCATATCAACCCTGCGAAGGGCATCAACGCGAGCATGGGTTTAATCGCCAGAATTATCGTCCAACCCATAAGCAGGTAGATCGCAACTGATGTTTTGGGATACTTGATTCCCGTGGCCAGCTTGAAGATAATTCCAGCCAGCGCCATGCTCCAGACGACACCCAGCATGGTCCAGCCGAATGTGCCGTTCAGGACACCCATAGTGAACGGCGTATATGTACCCGCAATCAGTACGTAGATGGCTGTGTGGTCGACAATTTGAAATATTGACTTGAGTTTTGTTCTGGGCAGCGCATGGTACACTAATGATGAGAGATAAAGCAGGATTGCGCTACCAATAAATACTCCGGCTCCGACCGCCGGCATTAAACCATGGCTAATAGCGGTTGAGATTAGAAACGGAGCGGCAATGATGGCGAGGACTAATCCTGCACCATGGCTGATGCTGTTTGCAATCTCTTCCGAGATCGATTGCGGTCTTCTCAAGTCGGTCGTGTACAACGTAAAATACCTGGTATTCTGTTTGCTGAAGAAACATCAACTCCGCCCGATCGATGTGCGTTCCTCATGAGACCCGATTCCTGTCACGGTCGGCAAGCTGCGAATCGGAGACGCCAGTACATCGCAGGAGTCGTGCAGTCAACTCTTTCCCGTATCAGGCTAGAGCATCTTTTAATCGGAAGATCGGAGCACACTCTGAAAAACGGTCTGCTGTACCCACAATTACAAGTCGATCGCCTTCGAGAACCCTGAAATCACCCGCCGGACTGGCAATAGTCTGGTTTTGTCTGCGAACCGCAATGACGGTCAATCCATACTTCCGTCGCAATGCCAGATCTTCGAGGGTTTTGTCGGCAGCGTGTGAACCTGGCCGCACGGCAACTGCTCGAGTGTGCATACCCTCTTCGTCCAATCCCTGCAAGACCATCAGGTGCGCCTCCTGAATGCTTCCTCTCATGATTCCATAGTCTTCTGACCTGATCATGCGCACGTGACGGTCAATCTCCTCGCGCGGTATCATGTAGGCTCCCAGGACATGAGTGAAAATGCGAACGGTGGTTTCCATTTCTTCGGGAACGACAATATCTGCTCCTTCATTCTGAAGGTGTTCCATATCGTTGAGATACCGTGTTCGAGCAATTATTTGGAGTGTCGGATTGATTGTTCGCGCAGCACGGATTATCCGGGGAGCAATCGCAGCATCGTTAATGACAATGACACATAGTTTTGCGGTCGGGACGCACGCTTCTTCCAGGATGTGCTCTTGAGAGGCGTCACCGAAGACTGTTTTGATATTTGCGGCATCCAGTTCCTCGAGCGTTTCGGGATTCAATTCAACAACAACCTCGGGAATTCCTGTATCGCGAAGGACCTGCACCAGGCGCTTTCCGGCAGGTCCGTAGCCGATAACGACTACATGATCCTCCAGCTGAGCCTCAACATGATGTTCTGTGCCTGAGCGCTCTGGCCGCTTCAACCCGGGCACCCGGCTCAAGAGGGCCCCAAACGCTGTCGATATTTGCATCTGCAGTGGCGTCAACAGCATGAGGAGAACGGTTGCCGCAATAAAGGTCTGTGCGCCTGCTTCACCCATTCCAGCCGGAGAAATTCCGGCTTCCCTGCCCGCCCTTTCAAGCACGAAGGAGAACTCTCCTATCTGGGCGAGGGCAAGTCCGACAGCCGCAGCAATGCGAATGGGATATCCGAGGATAACGATACTACCGGCTGTTGTGACAATCTTGATGACGATGACCGCGCCAGCCACGCCCAGGACCAGCGGCAAATTCGTGATGAGAAACCCAAGGTCCAGAAGCATGCCGACTGACACGAAGAAGACAGCATTGAATACAATCCGAAGTGGCAATATCTCACTCAATGCCTGTTCGCTGTATCTGGATTCGCTTGCTACCAGTCCGGCCAGGAACGCACCGAGGGCAAGACTGACTCCCGCGAGACTCGATGCTGCGGCTGTTCCAAAACAAATCGCTACCACCGTCAACAGAAACAACTCTCGCTTTCTGGTAAATGCGGCTCGCTCCAGGATCCACGGAACGATTCTCCGCGCAAGAATAAGTACGCCTGCTATCAGTAATGCAGCTTTCCCCAGAACAAAACCAATCTCCATCGGCGTGCCACCATTGCCTGCAAGGATCGGAACGAGCAAAACCATCAGGACGATGGCCAGATCCTGAAAAATCAGCACGGATAGAGTGATCCTGCCAGCGGGGGTGTCGGTTTCTTTTCGCTGAGATAGTAGCCCGAGTACAATAGCGGTCGAGCTAAGCGCGACCAGGAATCCGGTGTAAATACCTGCATTCACGTCCACGTCGAACATGGCAAGCAGTCCGACGATGAGTACAATTGTCGTCACGACCTGGATACCACCGCCCACAAAGATTGCACGTCCAAGCCGTGACAGTTTTGCCAGGCTGAATTCGAGCCCGATCGTAAACAGCAACAGTATTACACCGATCTCAGCGAGGATGTCGATAAGTTCGATGTTCTGAACAAGCCCAAGTCCCGTCGGGCCGATTACGACTCCGGTAATCAAAAAGCCAACGATCGGAACAACACGCAATCGGTAACAGATGTACGCAATGAGAACACTGGCTGCAAACAGGGCAGCCATTTCATTCAGGAATAGAAGGCCGAATATCACAATCATTTAACAGGTTAGGAGGCGGAGGTGTAATCTAAGAAACTATCCGGCAACACGACCCCTATTTGCGGATTGCTACATCCAGGTTTGCGAAATAAATATTACTGAAGCCTGCGTGCGAAATCGCCGTACTCTCCATCGTCCGATAGATCCGGTTTGTTCTGCTATACCGATCGGCGACAATTCAGAAAGTACATGGTCAGCATCACCACACGCATCCCATTCTGAGACGAGATTGGCCACGGTGTGAGTCAGAATTGAGGTTGTACATCCGGTATGAACATCGGCGACAGAGTGAGGCCGACCAGACAAACGGTGGATGTGAGTTCGTGCAAAAGAGTCGCAACATTTCCGGACAAACGCCCGTAGCCAGAACGGTATTTATGTTACGCGCTCCACGATGAACAGAATATTGATTTTTATAGGTATTGCGTCTCTGGTCGTCTTTTTTGCGAACTGGAATCTGCTCTCGATTAATTTTGCTGACGCGCCAGGATTCTGGTGGGTCGTAGGTGGAGTACTCATATACAGTTTATGTATCCGAAAGGGGTGTTCAGGCAGGAAGTGTGCATCCTCCTGACATCAATTGCTTAGCATGAAAAAGGCCGCGAACATTGAGTTGGCGGCCTTTTTTAATTGGTGTCGCAACCGGTTGCGATAACTACCGAATCAAGGTTATCTGTCGCGACGCGACAAACGACTCGCCCACTATTCGGTAGATGTAGATGCCACTCGTTAAATGGGCTCCTTCTATATCTATTGTCAGGGTCTGGTGTCCAGGGAATTTACCTGAGAAAAGGTCGATCATGGCAAGTCTGATCATTAAACCTGCTAAGTGTTTCGCGCCGGTGGATTTCCGATTCCGGGTAGCAGGGTTTTACCGGCTGAACCCCCGCAAGTTATCTGTATTTCGTAACATATTGCGAATTAAGCCAATTTTAGTCTATATAACGTAGTATACGACGAGTAACAATATTTCTTATAAATCGTAATATGTAACGATTAGAAACTAATAAAATTACTAATTCTTAATATGCGACGATTTAAGAGAAAAACATGACGATGACGGACAAAGCGATTCTGGAGGAAATGGGGCGGCGCATCGAGCGGGTGCGTATTGACTCCGACTTAACGCAGGCTGCATTAGCGAAGGAAGCCGGTCTGTCCAAACGGACGGTCGAGC
>JABDKO010000252.1 GCA_013002165.1 Rhodothermales bacterium
TTTCAGTGTGCACACGGTTTTGTCACCCTCAACCTGCATCATGATCACCATGCTGCCCTGATTCTGTCTCGTATGAGATGTCCACGTCAGAGAATTGCCGAGGCTATCCGTTCTTCCACCGTTGTCCGTAATCCGCTGCATCGAAGGCACCAGCTCTTCCATTTCACGTTTGGATAGTGGTCGGTTGACAATGAAACTCCTACGTATCGTTATCGGACCTCCCCAGAAATGAAAGCGATCCTCGTCGTCTGTGTCGGATGAGGAAATTAGCGCAGCCTGGCGGACGTACTTGGGGTCGATTCCAGAATCTCTCGCGATCTCTTCAACTTCCGAAAGTGACAGACCGAGACCCTTATCTGCACGCGAATCATCCTCCTCCTGCAGTCTGGCTGCAGCACGAAGGATTGCGTCAATTTCTTTTCCTTTGTAAACGTCGTCAGGGCCCACGTCTTGAATACCTATGCTGGTTTCGTAAGCGATCTGGCGATAAATTACGGATTAGCATGGACAAACAGCTTGTCACGCCAGTCAGTTAATGGTAATAAGGTGTCCGTTTGAGACAAATTCCTGTAATAATTCTTGGCCTCGGTGGAGTTGGTCGCGAGCTTCTCGGCCAGCTCGCGGCATCCCGTCATGTCCACGAGCAGCGTGCCAGGGCCCATTTCAATACGATATGTGCCGCCGATAGCTCGCATTTCCTCAGCTCACCAGGTGGTTTATCGGACTCAGTGATGTTGGACCTTATAAACGACAAGAAGAGTGGCACCGGATTCGGTAAGGCACACACGGGTCCGACAAATATTGTCGAGGAGTTTATCGATGCTTCGAAGTTCGGAATCGTCGTAGATGTGACGGCAACAGACGAGACGCGAGACGCCCTGGTGTCGGCGCTCGAACTGGGCTGGGGTGTTGTACTCGCAAACAAGAAGCCTCTGGCAGGTCCACTGGATTTGGCACTACCACTGTTTGCTTCTGACAGGGTTCGCTACGAATCAACCGTCGGAGCCGGTCAGCCGGTCATCGCGACGCTACAATATCTTCTGGATACGAATGATTCCATCAGGCGCGTCGAGGGTCAGCTCAGCGGCTCACTCGGGTATATCTGCAGTCAACTTGATGCACAAATAAAATTTTCAGATGCACTTCGTACGGCGAGGGAGTTAGGTTTTACAGAGCCGGATCCGCGGGAGGACCTGGCAGGAAAAGACGTGATGCGAAAAGCAATAATTCTTGGTCGTACGGCCGGGCTGCAGATGTCAGAAGATGACGTCTCCGTGGAGTGTCTGTATAGCGAAGATCTGGGTGCACTGGATGTCGATCATTTTATGTCTGCGGCTGAGGGAATGGACGACGTATTTGCCAGACGAGTAGCCGAAGCGGCAGCGGGAGGATACGTCTTACGCTATGTAGCGTCTATCGAAGGTGGGAAGGCTGAAATTGGCCTGAAGCCGGTCCCGAAGAACAGCGCGCTTGCCAATCTCAAGTATGTATCCTTTCAGACAGACCGCTACGATGATGAGCCGTTGCTAATCGGAGGCAAGGGTGCGGGAGTTGGAATCACAGCAGCCGGTGTCGTTGGCGATATGATCAGATTGTGTAAAGAGAACCTGAATTGACATGACCCCTCCACTGGTCGGCGCCTGCCAGAGTTTCTGACATCACCCTGGATTAGTTGCCGTCGTTCTGCGGTTGTACAACCACCAGCTTCCCAGCAGCAGGAGCAGATAAATCACCATTAGTCCGGCGACCATTACGTACCCGGTTGCTGATCCTTCATATCTGACCAATGGCATATTGATAAGGATAAGCAGTGGGAATCCCATCGCGAGGGCGACCCCGCTTCCGAGCACCTGATCCTGTGCTACACGAGAGACAAGCTCGGGATCGGTTACTCGAATGATCGCCAGACCCGAACTGATTGTACCGGTTTGCTCAGCATACAGACCGACCGTACGCTCGAATGTTTTATCGGTAAATACCCGTTTGATCGATTCACGAATTGCGTAGTACGTTATGATGGCACCCAGCGTGCACATCACGATGATGGGTCCCATATACTCCCACGCGATGCTCAGGCTGATGGCCATGATTGCCGAGGCAACGAGCAGGTCGGCAAACAGTCCCGTAAGTCGGTTGATGGTACCCTGGTCTAGAACAAAGTCGATACCTCTCCATCCCATAACTTTTCGAGTGAGAAGGGCGAGCAGATTAGCAGTGACGAAATTGAACGACCAGAGGATCGGAACCTCCTGCTCCTGACCGGCCATGATCAGCAGTTCTGAAAGGCCCGACGTTACGACATAGGTAAGCAGGTAGATTCCTCCTACGAGCGCAACGTGAAAAGTGAGTGTATCAATCGACCCGCTGAAGAACGTGAGTCTTGATCCAACCTCTTTTGGTTCCTTTGTAAGAATCCCGGTTCTAACGCCCTCACTTGATGCATCGG
>JABDKO010000263.1 GCA_013002165.1 Rhodothermales bacterium
GGGCACAGGCAGCCGCACAAACCAGTTTGAACCTCAACGTCCTCGTAAAAAGTGATGAGGTGTTTCGCGGAGTAGACTTTCAGAATCTTCGCAGGGTCAGTGTAAATATCAACTCCAACTTCTCGGACCCGCTAAAGCTCGGCGGGAACGTCAGCGTCGGAAGATCAATCGCCCGCAACCTGGAAACACCGCGCCTGGGACAGAGCCTCAACCTGAATGTGTGGGGTACGGTGAAACCAACTTCGCGGCTCGTTCTCGAACCAGAGTTTACGTTTTCGTCCCTGCATGACCTGGACACGAACGAAGAGTTTTTCAGCGGATACATCGTAAGATCACGACTTAATTATCAGTTTAATCGACGCCTGTTTCTGCGAATCGTCAACCAATACAACAATTTCTCTGACCGTTTCGAAGTTGACCCCCTACTTACGTACAAGATCAACCCGTTCACGGCCTTCTACGTCGGATCAACCCACGATATCGTCGACTTTGAAGGAACTACCGGATTCTACCAGACTCAACGACAGTTCTTTTTCAAGTTCCAATACCTCGTACGAACATAATCTCGTTTGTACGCGGCATCAGGCCAGGGCGATTCTCCAGCGCTCTGGCCTTTTTCGTTTGCGGTAAGCAGTAGGAGCGCGTTATACTTTAGAGATACCCATAGCCCACCATTCGCGTGATTACACGAAGCCTTTCAATTCTTTTCCTGCTCTTTTGGGGTAGTTTTCCAGTTTTCGGCCAATCATTTACCCAGGTATCCGGGGAAAGTCAACTGGCTGTGGCGTCTAACGGCAACGGAGTAGCCGTCGCCGACTATGATCAGGATGGCGATCTGGACATTTTCTTCGTAGCCCGGGAAGCGTACGACTCATCGCGGACAACGACCGTCAGCCGGCTCTTCCGCAATGATGACGGGTTCTTTGTCGACGTTACGCATGAAGCAGGCGTTCTGAATACGACCAACGGGTATACGACCGGTCAAATGGGAAATCAGTTTGGCGCCGCGTGGGGAGATTACGACAACGATGGGTTTCCGGATCTCTTTATCTCCCAGATAGGGCCAGACTTACTATTCAGAAATAACCGGAACGGCACGTTCGATGAAGTGGCCGAACAGATGGGTGTGCGCGGCTCGAATCATAACTCCAATCACTCGAGTGCAATGTGGTGGGATTATGATATCGACGGTGACCTTGACCTTTATGTGAGTAGCTGGACCGGGGTTAATACGCTCTTCCAGAATAACGGCGAAAGCTTCGACGACGTGTCAGTCGAATCCGGTACAGCTGAACCCGGCCAGACATGGACCTCCATTCCTCTGGATGTTAATCTTGACCAGCATCCGGACCTGTATGTCGTCAACGACTTCGGAGACAACACCCTGCTGCTTTCAAACCGCGATGGTACGTTCAGTGATGCAACGGAAGCATACGACCTGAACGATGTTGGTCATGGAATGGGTGTTACAATTGGCGACTGCAATAATGATGGTATGTTCGATATTTATTTGACGAACGACGCCTCATATTTTCCCAATCCGCTTTTCATCGGTTACGGAAGCGGTCCTTTCGTTGACAACGCTGAGGATCTTGGTGTAGGCGATGCCGGCTGGGCATGGGGCACTGAGTTTCTGGATTACGACAATGACCGGGATCAGGATCTGTACGTAGTGAACGGATTTCCGGTCGCGCCGGGTACCAATTACCTCTTTCACAATTCACTAGTCGAAACAGGTACCGCAGGATTCTCCGATGTATCAACCGGATCAGGGACTGATGGCACTCCGGACGCTCGTGGCCTCGTTGTTTTCGATTACGATCAGGATGGCAGGCTTGACCTGCTTGTTTCTAACTGGACTGGAGCGCCCTACCTCTACAGAAATGACACTGAGAATACCGGGAACTGGATCTATATAAAACTTCAGGGGACATTGAGTAATCGCGATGGCCTCGGCGCAGTAGTTTCCGTCAACATTGACGGGCAGACGATGTATCGGCACAACGACGGCGTCGAGTTTCTGGGTCAAAGTCTGGCGCCTGTTCATTTTGGACTTGGTGACGCAGAAGTGATCGATCAGATTACCGTTTCCTGGCCGAGTGGCCTGGTGGAAAAGTTTGTTGACATTCCGGCAAACCAGACAATAACTGTTACAGAAAATGTCGAGGTAACGGCGTCTGAACCTGAGCTACTGCCGGCTCGATCTTTCGGGATTGACGCGGTTTACCCGAATCCGTTGACTACTACTTCGCGAATCGAATTCGTCGCGGCGGTTAAGCAGGGCGGTACTCTGGAAATCTATGACGTCGTTGGAAAGCTGCGTTATTCACGTACCATCGCTCCCGGCACACGGAATGTCGAGATCAATCGAGACGAGCTCGGTACCTCGGGGATCTACCTGGTGTGGATCAGGAGCGGTCTCTTGACGGCTTCAACACGACTTGTGGTTTTGTAGTCCGGAGCTCCTCTACTCTACAACTTCCGAGTCGGTTACAACTGCATTCCATGTTGACACGTCATACCGCGTGAGGTCTTCACGACCGGTGGCCTGATGCAGTAGCATCAATGCTGGACGGGCATTTGCGGGTTGTTCAAGTTGTATGAGCTTGACGAGGAAGGCACCTCCCTCGCGGACGATGATTTCACGATTTACGATTGGCCCGGCCAGTTTCTGCAGAACTGAAATTGCGGCAGCGCGCTCTTCAGTACTGGGTCCGTTAAGATGTGGGATCACTGTTGTGACGTCAACAAGATCCGGTCTTTTCTCAACGATGCTGCC
>JABDKO010000139.1 GCA_013002165.1 Rhodothermales bacterium
CTTCCAGTGCATTCGCATTGGGCGTAGCAGATACGTCGCTTCATAACTGCAACCTGCTGCAGCTAGTTTTATTCCCAGATTAACTCTGGCAGTTTCATCTTGCGGACACTTGCAATACTTGTTGCGAAGGCGGGAAACCTCTTGAGTATCCTTTAACGGAAAGCCCAACAACCTCAACACCGTACTATCTCGAAATGCAATAGGCGTAGTATCACAATACCATTGCAATTTTAGCCTGTATATCCCGAGCCTTCAGGATCCATGAGAAGACAGTGCGGTCAGATATTGGCAGAAAACCAAATAAACTACAGACTCATCCTTCTGCGCCCGGTGCAAATCAAACAACCGGTATTCTGATCAGTTATCTGCCTTCATATCATTTCGCCTTTAAGCACAGGATTCAGTGAATGAGCGGAATATTGACGGACTGTCGACCCGGCAGAGCATCTGTCCCCCTTTAGTCGGACAGACGTGACATCGCCGACATTGCATGATGCCTTCACCAACCGTATGGAGGGTGACCCATGGACTACTACGAGATGAAGTTGCGTCAGCGATTTGAGCCCTCTGGCGTTACGCGGAACACGCAGTCGGAGGAAGATGCGTTCTATGCCAGCTTTGCCGAAAGATGCGCACTCTACACGCGCCTGCTGGAAAAACTGGCATTCCGGGCTAATACACGCGACACTGCTGTCGCGACGTCTTCACAACCCCTCATACGAAAGACAATTGGATGAATGGAGAGTTGGACCAGACCCAGGCCAGGCCGAATGAGATCGATACTGATGAAAGGGCTGTAAGAGACGTTATTTTTCGAGAGATCAACGCCTTTTTCAGCCGAGACTTTGAGTCCTGGCAGGATTGCTACCTGCACAGCGACCGGCTACGGTCGGTCATGATGAGCCATGACCTCGGTCTCGACGTCCGCCAGGGATGGGCCGACCATGTTGAGGGTGTGCGCCTGCATTTCGAATCGACGACACCGCACGACTCGACCTGGGAAAAGAACATCGAACAAGTCGAGATCCGGGGCGATGTTGCCTGGTTGATATGCCGTGCACGGAATAATTCCAGCCTGTGCATGATGGGAGAATCCTACGAAACCATCATCCTGGAACGACATCATGGCAAGTGGAAGATTGTCTGTTGCGACGTTCTGGCAAGCAGGTCGTACCGTAACCGCGATCGGCGGATTGCAGTCGATGCCGAAGGCTCCATTGTGGGCCTTGATGAGCGATCAGAGCAGTATTTGCGCCAGCACCCTGCTTTTACAATTCGGCGAGGACGCCTGCGCGCGGTCGACAGCACCGTCGACCGGGAGCTCCAAGCCGCCATCGGTCGGGCTGGCGCCCTGCATGGCTATTTCGAACAAGTCGCCTTTGCCCGGTTCGAGGGCCAGCGCTTTGCCTATCCGATTGTTCTGGAACGTACCGATGGAGACGGGCATGAAGTCGTCATGCTGACGGTCGAAGATAGACTGACCTATCTTGATTTCAGTACTTCAGAGGCAACAACAGCCCGTATCGATATCAGTGCGACAATTTTTTCACTGTCGGACAACCAGCAGCGAATCGTCCAGGGTGTGATCGCGGGCAAAAGCCTGCCCAGGATAGCCGCTTGCCTTGGGATAAGTCCCTCCACGGCAAAAACCCATTTGCAACGTGTTTATCAAAAGACCGGCACCAGCACGATGACCGCTCTCGTCCGCACTCTGCTGAGCGTTGGCTGAGCACAAGTCCAGTTCCCACCTGCGTAATACATACCGTTCAGTTGGTATCTTTCTCGAAACTAATTACGCTGGTACTCCAAGTAATGGCTCTACCCCGAAACTGGTTCAGAGGCGGCAAGCTGGCAGACTGAGCAATTCGAACGGCACCTTTGTCCATGACTCGGGTACGGGGATTGTCAGGCGCCCAGGTGTTTCTGCCTGCTATCATCACGCCTGAGTCTTGTTCTGGCAGCAGATTTCAGGACAATCTTAATTTGCCTATCGTGGCCGCTCAGCCGACGCGGTGTGATTTTATGTCAAGCATGATCGGCTGCATGTACACACTAGTGAGTCATTGACAATGAGTGAATCCAATCAAGGCAAGGGTGACGCTGCCTCTCATGATATTTCGGCTGCCATGAAGCAGTTCAGCAGTATTGCCGAGCAAAGTCAACGTGCTGTCCAGGCGTTCTGGCAGCGTCAATTAGAAGAAGGCAATAAATCCAATTTCAGTCTCACGAATAATGAAACGATTGGAAATGCCTTTCTCGAGTGGTCCAATGCCCTGGCGAAAGACCCGAACCGCATCCTGGATGCACAATTGGCCTTCTGGAAGGAGCAGACCAATCTTTGGCAGTCGATGGTTCGCCGTGCAATGGGCGAGAAAGTTGACGCCGGTATTGAGCCTGATAAGGGCGATCGACGCTTCAAGAACGAAGCGTGGAATGAGAATATGATGTACGACTACCTCAAGCAATCCTATCTGCTTTCGGCCAAATGGGTAAGAGGTATCACCAGCGAGACCGAAGGACTGGACCGTGCGTCACAGGAGAAGGTGGACTTTTACACTCGTCAGTTTCTATCCGCACTTTCTCCGACAAATTTTGCCGCCACCAACCCGGCTGTACTCCAGAAAACCCGGGACAGCGGTGGGCAGAATCTGGTCGATGGACTTCAGCACTTGCTGGCGGACCTGGAAAAGGGAAAAGGCCGCCTGAAGATCAGCATGACCGACGAGACGGCCTTCAAGGTGGGTCAGAACGTAGCCACTACTCCGGGTAAAGTGATTTACCAGAACGATTTGATGCAGCTGATCCAGTATGAGCCTTCCACGGCAGAAGTCTATCGCCGCCCACTACTGATCGTACCGCCCTGGATCAACAAGTTCTACATTCTCGACTTGCAGCCTAAAAACAGTTTTATCAAGCACGCCGTGGATCAGGGCCATACCGTCTTCGTCATTTCGTGGGTGAACCCCAACGAGAACCATGCCAGCAAGAGCTTCGAGGATTACATGGAGCTCGGACCATTAGCTGCGCTCGATGCTATCGAAGAGGCGACGGGTGAGCAGGAAGCCACAATTCTCGGCTTCTGCATCGGCGGTATACTGGTAAGTGCCACCCTTGCATATCTGGCTGCAAGCGGCACGGCGAAACGTATCAAGGCAGCCACATTCCTGACTTCCCTGTTCGATTTCAAGGATGTTGGAGAAGTCTCGGTGTTCATCGACGAAGAACAAATAACGCAGATCGAAAAACACGTGGCTGAGACGGGATATCTCGATGGACACCATATGGCTGACATGTTCGCGATGATGCGCGAGAACGATCTGATCTGGTCCTTCGTGGTCAACAACTACCTGCTTGGCAAGGAACCCCTGCCCTTCGACTTACTGTACTGGAACTCGGACAGCACCCGGCTGCCCGCCTCCATGCTGGTCTTTTATCTCAAGCAGGTCTATCAGAACAACCTGCTGAAGGAGTCAGGTGGTATCCAGTTAAAGAACACACCGATCGACCTGACGAAGATCAAGACTCCAACCTATTTCATGGCGGCCAAGGAGGATCACATTGCCCCCTGGCAGAGTTGTTATCCGGGCACGCAGCTGTTCTCGGGAAGCTGTCGATTCGTACTGGCAGCATCTGGCCATATCGCAGGCGTCGTAAATCCTCCCGGGGCCAAGAAGTACGGGCATTGGACCCGGGACGAGCTGCCATCCAATGCCAGCGAGTGGTTTGAACAGGCTTCATGGAACGAGGGATCCTGGTGGCCTGACTGGTATAGTTGGCTGGCACGTCGTTCCGGTGCGAAAGTCCCTGCGCGTAAGCCCGGAGACGGGCAATTGCCGGCGTTGGAGGACGCACCCGGATCCTACGTATTGCAGCGCTCCAGCGATTAGCTGAACATACCGAC
>JABDKO010000285.1 GCA_013002165.1 Rhodothermales bacterium
TACAGCGGCACAGGAAGTCTCAAACCAACTGGGACAATTCGTCGCGCAGAAATGCGGACAGCAGACAACGGTACCAGTGAACTGAACCCAATACAGGATGGTTTAGCTCCTCGCTACCGCGTTGAACAGGAATAGTACCTCTCTTCGCGCTCGAAGCGGACGGGTAAATCGTATCGGGGAACGGCGACTGCCTGGAATGCAACCGACAAAGCCGTTATGGTCAGGCAATCGTGCCCCGGGACACTCAATTCGTACGTTGCAATGAGTTCTTCTTCGGTAGCCTCGACAGACTCAAACTGCACCTGGAACCCACCTGATGGTGTAGGTATTGCCGCAAGCAATACCATGTACTGCGTGGTGTCGAATTCCGGAAAAGGCTCCAGGGGGGAAAGCGTTTCGGCAACAGGGCGCCACTGTGCCGGGGTCCTATATACCGCCTCCGTCGTATCAGTTAACGAACCTGAATGGCCACGGCCAAGGTTCTCGATCACAAGGGCTGTCATGACATCGTCTGTGTCATCAGTACTCTGTTTTGGCGAGCACGCTGAGGCAAGCAACGCTACGACGAGAATGGAGAAACTTGAGATACGCAATGGTCTGGCCGTCTGACATTTGATTTTTGTCAATTTAAGCAGAAAAGGCGCCTGCCACTATTAACGTTTGACGTATTGAGGCCTAAATTATCGGGAACATGCGAGTAGAATGTGCTGTTTTAACCTGCTAACAATTAATAATGCTCTTGAGACAATGGCGATAAAGACGATTGATATTGACGTTCTGGCGAACCAAACGGGAAACATCTACGGATCCGTCGTAGTCGTCGGAAAACGTGCCCGGCAGATTGCGGTCAAGGAGAAGTCGGACCTTGACAATAAACTCGCCTACTTCGAGGGCTTCGAACCGGAACTGGAAGATCCAAGGTTTCAGGAAGAGCAGGCACGAATCTCACTTGATTTCGAAAAGCGACCTGAACCAACAGAACGGGCCATCACGGAGATGTTTGAAGGCGACATCTACTACCGCGACCCTTCTGAAGAGTTAGGCAACTAGGAGCGTCTGGCTTCTAGTTTATCGGGGGCAGTCATTATTATGTCTGCCCCTTTTTTATTTTGGGGAAATCGGTTACAACCCCATGCGTCTGTTAATATCCTCGCTAGCGTTCGTCTCGATGGGTCTGATTGCCCTGCCGTCATCGGGCCAGGTATCGACCATGCCTCTTCTCGAAAGAGAAATTATACTCGACGGCATTGTCACGGACGAAGAGTGGAATGCCGTCGAACCTCTTCCCCTCACGATGTATCAGCCCACATTTGAGGGCACGATGACAGAATCTACAGAGATTAGAGTGGGCCACGATGCCAACTATATCTACGTAGCAGGAAAGCTATTCGACAGTGAGCCAGACGGTATTCGTGCGAACACCCTGTATCGTGATCGCTATTCAGGAGACGATACCTTCGCGATCATACTCGACACGTTCAATGATGACGAGAATGCTGTCTGGTTTTTCACTACACCCGCGGGTGTGCGATTCGATATGGCAGTTTCCAACGATGCCAATTTTTCCGGCGGACAGCCCATGAATTCGAGCTGGAATACGTTCTGGGACGTCCAGACTGCCTTTACATCATTCGGGTGGTCCGTTGAGATGAGAATACCTTTCTCCAGCCTCGGCTTCCAGGTAGTTGACGGGACTGTCGAGATGGGAATGATAGTCTATCGCTACATAGCTCGAAAAAACGAACGACACATCTATCCTGCAATTCCACCAAACTGGGGGATGGGTTTTGCCAAACCATCGGTTGCCAGGAATGTGCGCTTTGAGGGCATTCAAAGTAAGAGACCCGTTTACATCACTCCCTATATACTGGGCGGTCGGAATGTTGAAAACGAACTGAACGAACTTGAGACAGAATACTCCAGAGAAAGAGATGTAACGAGAGAGGCAGGCCTTGATCTCAGATATAACATTACGAATAACCTCTCCCTGGATCTAACCGCGAACACAGACTTTGCCCAGGTCGAAGCTGATGACCAGCAGGTAAACCTCTCGAGGTTCTCGCTATTCTTCCCTGAAAAACGGCAGTTTTTCCAACAACGTTCCGGCGTATTCAATTATAACACAGGTGGCAGTGACAGGCTTTTTCATAGTCGCCGAATCGGCTTAAGCGACGGTGAGCCTGTTCGCCTTCTAGGTGGAAGCCGGGTAGTTGGTCGAATAGGTTCGTGGGATGTCGGGTTCATCGACATGCAAACTGATAAGTCATCCGATCTACCATCAGAGAACTTCGGTGTGCTGCGGATTCGCCGTAATGTGTTGAATCAAAATTCGTACGCGGGTGCGATGGTCACGTCACGTCTGTCGACCGATGGAGATTATAACATTGCTTACGGCCTGGACACCGTGCTCCGAATCCGAGACGAGGACTACGCTACACTGCAACTGTCACAGGTATTTGATGACGGGTTCGCTGAAGATGGAAACCAAACCTTTAGGGAAACGAGTCTTTTGCGGGCGGTGTACGAACGACGCGCCCAGGAGGGAGTTGTCTACTCTGCAGCTGTGAGCAGGGTGGGAGAATTCCACGAACCGGGAATCGGATTTCGCGCACGAGATGGTTATCTATCGCCGAGCGTTTCGACCGGATATGGCTGGTTCGGGAGCGAGACATCGCTGTTCCGCTCCGTCGAGCCGGAAATAAGCGGCAATGTGTTTTTCCGACTGGACGATAAATCCATCGAAAGCGCGGAGTTGCAATCGAGTGTTGGAATCGAGTTCAAGTCGGGATCAGAGGTGAATGCGGACATATCCTACCGTTTTGAAGCACTCTCTGACACATTGTCCTTCTCTTCGAGAGCCGAAGTTTTGCCGGGTACATACGACTTCATCAATGGCAGCGTTCGGTACGATATGCATGACGGGAATCTCTTCCGTGCGTCCTTCGGTTCTGAAGCAGGCTCCTTTTTTGATGGCTACCGATATAGCATTTCGGTGTCACCGACCTGGAGTATGTCGAAGCATGTCGAGATGGGTGCAGATGTGATAGCTAACTTTATCCGCTTCGGAAACAGAAATCAACAGTTCGATTTTCAGCTCATTCGGGCTCGGACACAGCTTGCGTTAAATAGAAAAATATCGGCCAATGCATTTGTGCAGGTGAATACTGCGAACAAGTTTGTTTCTGCCAATGCACGATTCCGCTACAACATCTCGGAAGGGAACGACTTGTGGATTGTATACAATGAGGGGATTCACTACGACCGAATGCGGGAGTTGCCGTTCCTGCCGGCATTCAGGAGTCGGACGATTCTACTCAAGTTTACCTACACGTTCATCTCGTAACTCTACTCTTCATCTGCAAGGCGCAGAAAGTTGTCGCGAATCAAGTCTTCGGCCGGTTTATTCTGCGGCGTAAAGTCAGTCTCGTTGGATCTTCGTTCAGAAGACGCATGCCATTTCCAGAGAATTGCTCCCGCAAACCACGGCTGCGTCCAGATCGTTTCGAATAGTGCTGCATAGAGATCTGATTGCACATCGTAGTCCGGACTCTCAATGGCGTCGTTTCGCCTCGAGGCCCAGACCCAGGGCCGGGCAGGTGCGTAGGAAACACTCCGGTACCCGATCTCGGTGAACAGGACCGGGCGGTCGAATTCGTTCGACAGTTGTTCGAGAACCGTAGCATGTCGGTCCCAGCCTGCCGACAATTGCGCCAGGTCCGGGGTTTCATCTCCCTCATAAATCGGGAAATACGCCTGGACACCAATGAAGTCCAGATCATCCCAGAAGGTAACGTGCTCGTATTCTTCCCACCAATTAGCCGCGTAGGTTAGTTTGCCTGAATACATAGTTCGCACCGTGGCAATAGTCCGACGCCAGAACTCCGGTCGTTCGCGAGCAATTGATGCCAGCTCGGTGCCAACTACAAAGATGTCCGCTCCAACGCGTTCAGACAACGCGGCATAGTGTTGAATGAATGTGGAGTATGCAGACTCCCAGGCAGCCCAATCCTCATCCGTATTAAATGTGATCTTGTCTCGCCATTGACCCTCGCCATTATATCTACCGACCCAGATGTGGGGCTTTATGATCACTTTCATGCCGGATTCTACTGCCCATTTTGAAACGGTCTCGAGTCCGGCGTCACTTTCTGTATACCAGCGAGCTTGTGGATTAAATCTGACACCGGGAGTGTCAGGCGTCTGTTGAAACCCGAATGGGATCAGAGTAACGTGAGAGGCCCCTAAACCAGCAATACGTTCTATATCCGAACGCGGGGGTTCTCGCCGTGACTCAAACGTCACCGATCGGATTGTATGCTGAGGTTCTTTTTCACTGCTTCCGATTGCGACAAGAATCGGAATGGCTAGAATCACGACGAGCGCGAATATGACAGTTTTAGGGGTCAGAAACATCGTAAATGTCAATGTGGCAAGTTAGACATAAGCGTATACGTGGCGTTCGATTGACTATTCTCTTATGTTAGAGAGATCCGGTAACAATCGCGATACCATAATGTACAATCGACGACAATTCTTCAACACGATTGGACGTCCAGCGACGGCAGCAGTTGCCGCGACGACGTTTATTCCCGAGCGCCTGCCTGCGCTCATTGAACTACTTTCAGCATATGGGGGCTCTCCGGAGGACATCGCCTCGGACGAAGACTTCTGGGTAAAGGTCCAGCAATCCTTCACAGTCGACCGGACGCTCGTAAATCTCAACAATGGTGGCGTTAGTCCAGCACCAGCAATTGTTCAGGATGCCATGAAACGACACCTGGACTATTC
Organism: Rhodothermales bacterium; assembly: GCA_013002165.1. Lineage (GTDB taxonomy): Bacteria > Bacteroidota > Rhodothermia > Rhodothermales > JABDKH01 > JABDKO01. The sequence continues at coordinate 4,789 of JABDKO010000285.1, forward strand.
GAACGAAGCGCCTGTCTATACAATGTGGCAAATTCTCGAGCCGCAACGAGAAGGCGTACGTCAGCGATTGGCACGAGCGTTCGCGTGTGACCCGGAGGAAATAGCTCTGACACGGAACGCGTCGGAAGGACTTCAGATTTCGCAGCTTGGATTTGATCTTCAGAAAGGCGACGAGGTGCTGACAACAACGCAGGACTATGGCAGGATGGTGAACACGTTTAAACAGCGTGAGCGCCGCGAAGGAATCGTACTCAAACAGTTCCAGATTCCGACGCCGTCCGAAGATCCGGACGAAATTGTCCGCCTCTTCGAGGAGAACATCACAGAGAGTACGAAACTCATTCTGATGTGCCATATCATTAACCTCACCGGCCAGATTCTACCCGTGAAGAAGGTCGTCCACATGGCAAGGGCCAAAGGAATTCCGGTCATCGTTGATGGTGCGCACTCATTTGCACACTTTCAGTTCACACACGCTGACCTGGATTGCGACTACTTTGCAACAAGCCTCCACAAGTGGCTGCTGGCGCCGATCGGTACCGGCATGCTCTATGTGCGTCGCGATAAGATCGGGGACCTGTGGCCGCTACAGGCCGCTGCTGAGGCTCAGGAAGACAACATCCGGAAGTTTGAGGAAATAGGGACACATCCCGCAGCCAACTACCTGGCTATTTCGGAGGCCCTGACGTTTCATCAGGGTATAGGTGCGGAACGGAAAGAAGCTCGACTCCGGTATTTGACCCGGTACTGGGCCGATAGACTGTTGCAAAACGACCGCATACGCCTGAATACCAGTTTGAATCCGGAGTTTTCGTGCGCCATTGGAAATGTTGAGGTCGAGGGAATCGACAGTAGCAAGATTGGTGCTCACCTGTGGAAGAAACACCGAATCATTGTGACGCCGATCAAACACGCCGAATTCGAAGGAATGCGTATAACACCGAACGTGTATACAACCCTTGAGGAGTTAGATCGATTCTGTGATGCCATGGAGGATGTTGTAAAACACGGGGTTCCGGAAGCGTAAAGACGACGAACAAAGACAATAAATAGATCACCAATCTTTGGCCGTTTGTGCGAAGGCTCAGGAACTGTAATCAGATTCTGACCTCGATGCACAAGTCCGATAGTTGCCACACAATTTCTCATCCCGCATGCACCGCCTATGAAGTACGACGTTGCAGTAATTGGTGGTGGTATTGTAGGGCTGGCAACGGCATATCAAATAACCCGACTATATCCACGAAAGTCAGTAGTCCTTCTTGAGAAGGAAGACAAAGTTGCAACTCATCAGACTGGTCGTAACTCCGGAGTTATTCACTCTGGCATTTACTATACGCCAGGCTCACTTAAAGCGGAGAACTGTCGCGAGGGCAGACGTGCACTCATAGACTTCTGCCAGGCGCATGACATCACATATGACATATGCGGAAAGGTGATCGTGGCGGTAGAGGAATCGGAGGTTGACAGGTTGAACAACATCCTCGCGCGTGGTCAGCAGAATGGAATCAACTGCAGGCTTATTGATGCGGATGAGTTGCGTGAGCTGGAGCCGCATTGCTCAGGTATCAAAGGAATCCACGTTCCCGAGGCCGGAATAGTTGACTATGTTGGAGTAAGCACCACCCTTTCTCGGCTCATCAACGAACACGGCTGCGACGTTCGGACGAAATTCAGCGTCGTCGGTCTGGCGGTTGATAACAACTCGGTTGTAGTCGAATCCTCTTCGGGCGAAAACGTGTCTGCTGACTCGATCGTAAACTGCGCGGGTCTCTATGCAGACAAGATCGCAAAAATGAGCGGTGATGTTCCAGACATTCAAGTAGTCCCGTTCAGGGGTGAGTACTATGATTTGACTCCTGAAGCACGTCACCTTTGTAAAAATCTAATCTACCCTGTCCCGGACCCTGCCTATCCATTTCTGGGCGTCCACTTCACAAGGATGCATGACGGGCGGGTGGAATGCGGTCCAAGTGCAATTGTTGCTTTTGCCCGGGAGGGCTATACTTTCGGGACGGTAAACATTCGTGAGCTCTCGGAAATTCTGACGTATCAGGGATTCCTGCGGTTGTCTGCAAAGCACTGGAAAAAGGGAATCAGTGAAATACGACAATCGCTAAGCAAGAAATACTATTTGAAGGTCCTGCAACGTTTGATTCCTGAAGTTCGGCTGGAAGACCTGCGGGAAGCACCGGCAGGCGTCCGGGCCCAGGCATTGAGAAAAGACGGGACCATGGTTGACGATTTCCTGATAAAGAAGAAGGGTCGCATCATTAATGTCTACAATGCGGCGTCGCCTGCGGCGACGGCATCTTTGAATATCGGGAAGGTAATAGCACGATATACTGAAACAGACGCTGCGGCGTGAGAGAACCATCAAGTGGCACAGCCTTTGCCACATCAGACTCAGTCAAACTGAGAACGTATCTACTAAGCACCGGCTGCAAATGGTACACAATTATTTCAGAGCGCTCGTTGTTGCGCTTGTTGTTTTAATTCCTTTCGTCACTCGTATGTCTCACGCTCAAGACGAATACACGACCTTATGGGCTGAAGTAGATTCGCTCGAGCAGCGAGGCCTTCCACAAACTGCCCGCGAGAAGGCCCTCGACATCTATGATCTTGCGATTGCCAGCAACGACGGTTCTCAAACCATCAAAAGTCTACTGTTCGTTTCCAAGTACACAGCGTTGCTTGAAGAGGACGAGGCAAACAGTATTCTGAAGACGCTCCACGACAACCTCGATGCAATCGACGATACCTCAAGGGGTCTACTGCAAGCCGTAATTGGCGATCTCTACTGGCAGTATTTTCAGAGTCGGCGTTTTGAAATCCTGGAAAGAACCTACGACCCGGATGGTGTCCTGCCGGAGGATATCGGCGAATGGGATGCGCGGCAACTTATCCAGCAGTCTTTGCGCTATTTCAGCTCTGCACTGAACAACGATGACCTCCTGAAGGCAACTCCGACAGAAAGCTACACTGTTATCCTTCAGAACTCGAACGCAGATTATCGATATCGCCCAACACTCTACGATCTTGTTGCGCACTGGGCTATCGACCTGTGGATGCATCAGGACGCTGGCATCGGCCAACCTCAACGTCCGTTTTCGCTTAACAAACCGGAGATGCTGGGGCCCGTTAATCAATTTGTCGATATCGATCTCCCGAGCCATGATTCGCTGTCATTGCGATATCAGACAACAAGATTGTTTCAGGATCTGCTCCGATTTCGAATGGCTGACAATAATCTTGCAGCATTCGTCGACGCGGATCTGAAGCGTCTTGAGTATATGAGGAACAGCGTCACTTTTGAGGGCGCTGACTCTACATATTCAAACGCCCTGATAAATCTCTCGGAGAGAGTCGGAGACGACCCGATGGGTGCATCCGTTGCCGCAGCTCGGGCAATCCACCTTTCACGTTTGGCGAGTATGTACGACCCGCTGGACGGAAATGACGCGCACCAGTGGGATAACAAGGAGGCACTCGACATTTGTGAGGAAACGCAGCAACGATGGCCCGACAGCCGAGGGTCGGAATTGTGTGCATCACTGGCAGCCAGTATTGAAACACCCCAGCTTTCGATTGAGTCAGCCGCAGTCATTCCTGTTGGCGATTACTTCCTCGCACGTGTTTCGTTTTCGAATGTATCGGAGGTTGAAACATCCATAGTTAATATCTCAAGGGACACACTTGACCTGCTCAATAGGTCCCGGACTGAGGAAAGACGGTCAATTCTGAGAAGCCTCGCGGCGTTGGACACCGCGGCGCGGGACCAGTTTTCGCTGCCGGACCAGAAGGATTATCAACGACATTCAACCGAAATCTCAATTGATCCGCTGCCGGCGGGGCTGTATATCCTCATCGTTTCTTCCGTGTCCGGCCGCCAGCAAACAGATCCGGGCTTCACCACTTTTCAGGTGTCGGATATCGGTTACGTCAGCCGGTCACTGGATGACGGCACGGTGGAATTACTCGTGTCGGAGCGATCAACCGGATTACCTCTCGCCGATGCCACGGTCATGATTTGGGATCGAACTTTCCGGCGGGCACAGCAAGACTTTCTATACGAACAGGTCGCTGAGTATCCTGTTGACAACATGGGTCGTACATCTTTTTCGGTTTCCCGTGAACATCGAAACCTGCTCTCCATCAAATGGAATGAACAGCATCTGTGGACCGATCAGCAATTGTATTCACTTCGACGATCTACCCAGGATGATACCCGTTCTCATTCATACTTTTTTACCGATCGCGCAATTTACCGACCCGGTCAGACAGTTTACTTCAAAGGAATACTCGTTGATTCAAACGGAAATGATAATTCGCTCGCAATCGGACGCGAGTCGACTGTCATCTTTCGCGACGTGAATCGGCAGGAAATCGGCACTGTAAATGTTGTATCAAACGAGTTTGGATCGGTAAACGGAAGCTTTGTAATTCCGGGCAGTCTCCTGCCGGGCAGTGTTTCAATTTCCGATAACAATGGATCCGTTTACTTCTCAGTTGAGGAATACAAAAGGCCTCGATTTGAGGTCTTGCTCGACGAACTAACGCGGACATACATCTTGGGGGACAGTGTGCAGGTTTCTGGATCTGCCGAGTCTTTCTTCGGCTCCCCTGTCACCGATGCTTCCGTCAATTACCGGGTAACCAGAAACGCCTATTACCACCCGTGGTGGCGCCACGGACGCTCGATTTGGCCGCGGTCGAGTCCGGCGGAGATAGCCGCTGGTGAAACATCTACCGACGCGAACGGGACATTCGCGTTTCAATTTACTGCAATACCCGATGACAGGCTGCCGATGTCGACCGATCCGATGTTTTCGTTCACTGTGGAGGTATCGGTTACAGACATAAGCGGGGAAACTATCAGCACATCGTCGGAAGTCCTCGTAAACGCGAGCGGACTGATAGTGGCGTTCAGCGCTCCGGAGAGCTTTGATCTCCAGGCGATCCCGCAGATCGCAATCATATCTACGAACCCGAATGGAGTGCCCGTACGCTCGATCGGAACAATTAGGCTGGCACGTCTGCGTTCACCCGATTACGTAACCCGTGATAGACTCTGGGCACCTGTCGATACGACAATCCTTTCATCCGAGTTGTTGAGAGCACGTCACCCGCTCGACCGAGGCGCTCCTGAACCGGATAAACTTCCGGTCGAAGGAGATGTGACCTCATGGAGATTTGACACTGTGGATGATGCGGAGGTCCCTTCAGACTATTTCAGCAGTGTGCAACCCGGCATCTACAGAATGACAATTGATGCGACCGATGAGAATGGTCGTACAGCAACGTCGGAAGTTATCGCGACAATTTTTGATTCGCAGTCCGCAATGGTGCCTACCCGGGATGTTTTCTGGTCCGCCCATGGAGACGACAATCTTCAGGTAGGAGAGACGGCGAGGGTAGTCCTGGCCTCGGCCCTTGACACAAGAGTTCTTCTCGAGGTTGAAGTCGATGGTGAAATAGTCAGCAGCGACTGGCACCGCGTGAATAACCGGCAACAAACGATCGATATTCCTGTGGTCGAGTCATACCAGGGCGGATTTACTGTCCGACTCGTATCTGTCCAGGCAGATCGGGTATTCATCGAAGACTACACTTACGATGTACCTTTCGTCGACCGCAAATTGAGCATCGCGACGACTTCCTTTCGGAGCAACCTTCGACCCGGAACCGAGGAGGAGTGGAGTTTTCGCATAGCTACAGAGGACGGAAGTCCAGCCGATGCCGAAGTGATGATGACGTTGTTCGATGCCTCGCTGGATCAACTCAGTCCGCATAGTTGGTCGTTTGACATCATGCGCCGTAACCATGGTCGGATGCGCTGGACAACGGGTAGTCTATGGGCGACAACAAGTGCTTATGTCGGATTCACAAATGCAGGCTTTTATCCCCGGCAGATTGCGTATCCCCGATTCAACTGGTTCGGGCTTTCTTTGAACCGTCGCGCGATTTTAATGAGATCACTGGCGGGGGCACAGGTTGAGGAGGCAGATGCAGTACAAATGGAGAGGTCATCGGCAGAGGCGCCTACGGAGGACTCGAAGGAGTCAAAAGTTGATGAGCCGCAGGTACGTCGCAATCTCAGCGAGCTGGCCTTCTTCCATCCTGCAGTCAGGACCGATAGCCTTGGCACCATATCAGTAGCATTTACAATGCCGGAAGCACTGACGCGGTGGAGACTCATGTCGCTTGCGCATTCCATTGATTTGAAAACCGGTATGTTCGAGGCCGAAGCCGTAACGCAGAAGGAGTTGATGGTTGTCCCCAATCCTCCGCGGTACCTCCGAGTTGGCGATCAGATTGAACTGAGTACAAAGATTACCAACCTGACGGACAGCGTTCAAATCGGGAATGTGGTACTTGAACTGGAGGATCCTGCGGACGGTAACTCAGTCGCCGAATTATTTGGACTTGCCCGCGCTGAATTGCCATTCTCTATTGGCGAACAGGGCAACGTATCGGTCTCGTGGCGCATTACAGTACCTCCGGACGTGGAGCATGTTGTGTACCGCATTGTCGCATCGTCAACGCATTATTCCGACGGTGAGGAGTCTGTGCTTGCAGTACTCGACAATAGACTACTTGTCACTGAATCGATGCCGCTATGGATAAACGGCAAGGGAGAAAAGGAGTATACCTTCGATCGTCTACAATCGCCGCCGTCATCGACCATGGAGACGTACAGGGTCAGTCTTGAATACGCCTCGAATCCAGCCTGGTACGCCGTACAGGCTTTGCCTTACCTGGCAGAATATCCGTACCAGGGCGCCGAACACGTGTTCAGTCGATTGTACGCAAATGCAATAAGCCGCATGCTCGTGCGAACCAATCCGCGTATCGAGCAGATTGTCGGCGCGTGGGAGGAAGAGTACCCGGACGCTTTGCAGTCGAAGCTTATGCAAAACGAAGATCTCAAAGCTCTGGCTGTTTCAGAAACTCCGTGGATCAACGATGCTGTGGACGAGGGCGACCGGAAGAGGGCAATATCATCGCTGTTTAATGATGAGAACATTACCAATGGGCTAAATGAGTCGCTGTTGAAACTTGAGCAGCTGCAGCTTGGCGAAGGTGCGTGGCCGTGGTTCGCGGGCATGCGTCCGAATCGACATGTTACCCAGCACATTGTAAAGGGACTCGGGTGGCTCAGGTCACTTGATGCCCTCAATGTCGATGGTGCAGCAGAAAGATTCAGTTCGATGACGCGAGGTGCGCTGGAATATCTTGACTATGAGCTGGTACGAGATTATCAGCGTCTTGTCGACAGATCTGCCGATCTGGATGATCGACATATTTCCAGCATGCAGCTTCACTATCTGTATGCACGCACCCTATTTCCGGACTACGAGTTTGTCGGTGAAAGCAATGATGTTTTCGACTACTATGTCAGGCAGGCCAAAGTGTATTGGCCTGAGATGTCTATCTACGATAAGGCAATGGCTCTGGCCGTACTTTTCAGGACGGGTGATGTTAGTGAATCTACTTCAGTTCGTGAATCGATTCTTGAGTATGCCATCACATCGGACGACCAGGGGATGTACTGGAAACTGGAGAGCGGGCTGCGCTGGAATGAGGCGCCCATAGAAATTCATGCCCAGGTGATCGCGTCCTTTATCGAATCGGGTGTACGTGATGAGAGCATCTCTGAGATGCAGCGCTGGCTCCTGCGAAACAAGCAGACACACAACTGGAAGTCAACGAGAGCTACAACGGACGCGGTCTACGCTATCCTTCGATCGGAAGTCAACATGCTGTCTAATGAGGGGTCGGTTCAATTGCGCGTTGGCGACCATTCTATTGACAGCGCCATCGCGTCCGAACCCGGTACAGGCTACGTTTCGTCTGCGTGGACAGGAGCCGAAGCCAGTCCGGCGTTGGCAAACGTTGTTGTAAGGTCTGAGAACGAAGGGCCGTCCTGGGGTGCGCTTTACTGGCAGTACTTTGAAAAGATGGACAACGTGAGTTTATCCGGTGGACCGATCGAAATACGAAAAGAACTGTTTCGAAAAAGCATTACCGGCGAAGGACCGGTACTGACCAGATTAACAGTTAACGATCGACTGGAGCCAGGAGACGTAATAACCGTCAAGATGACGATTAACGCAGATCGAGACCTTGAATACGTCCATCTCAAAGATATGCGAGCGGCGGGAACGGAGCCTATGTCTGCAATTAGTGGATATCGATGGAAATCCGGACTTGGATTCTATGAAGCAATTTCGGACGCTTCGGTCAGCTACTTTTTCGATTATCTGCCTCGTGGCACGAGGGTTATAGAATATGATCTCCGTGTAAACCTGAGTGGTGACTTTGCTGTTGGTCCGGCCAGGTTGCAAAGTATGTATGCTCCTGAGTTTGTTGCCTACTCAGCGGGTGCGCGAGTTACGGTGGACAGTATGTCGCGGCAATAACAGGGAAGGTGGACCGTAGGATATTGGCCCTCGATTCAGATCAACGGCTTGATACTAATGATCAGTAGGGTAATCGGCTCCTGATAGTATCATCTGCCACATCTTCTAGTAGCTCGCGAAAGGGCGCAAAAGAAAAATGCCCGGACTGACGTTGTCAGCCGGGCATTTTCCGTAACAGTTTGCGGTCGTCTACTTCTTGGCCCTCGACTTGCGGGTCGATCGCCTGGCAGTGGACTTACGTGCAGTCTTGCGCTTGGCAGTTGACTTACGTGCGGTCTTCCGCTTGGCGGGTGACTTACGCGCAGTCTTCCGCTTGGCAGTGGACTTACGTGCGGTCTTCCGCTTGGCGGGTGACTTACGTGCGGTCTTCCGTTTTGCAGTTGACTTACGTGCGGTCTTCCGCTTGGCGGTGGACTTACGTGCAGTCTTCTTCTTCGCAGTTGATTTGCGCGCCGCAGCTTTGCGGGCTGTGGTTTTCTTCTTGGCGGAAGACTTGCGTGCAGTAGTCTTCTTCTTAGCAGTTGACTTACGTGCTGCAGGCTTGCGGGCAGTGGTCTTCTTCTTCTTAGCAGTTGACTTACGTGCTGCAGGCTTGC
>JABDKO010000301.1 GCA_013002165.1 Rhodothermales bacterium
GTTCCGAAAATGATATGGCGAATGGATCTTATCATGTTTTCCAATTCAGTTTAGCGTTTGAGATAAATGTATCCGGTAAGCGGATCACCGCCATTACCCAGATCAAGTATGTAGTAATAAGTGCTTACAGGCAACTCGGTGCCAAATGAAGCAGGGTGATAGGACCTTCCATCCCAATTCTCATAATATGGAGCAGACTCATAGATCAAAGCACCCCAGCGATTGAACACCTGGAAGGAGTTGTTTGGATATTTCCACAGATTCGGAATTTGGAAGACATCATTAACTCCATCTCCGTTAGGCGAGAAGGCATCTGGGACGTCGATCCATAAGCATTCGTCAAGCACAATGTTGATCGAATCTTGACTCGTGCCGCAGACTCCGTTGTCAACGGTCCAAACCAATGTGTTGATGATGATGTCATTTGGATTGTAAATGACTCCTAGCTCGGTCACCAATGCTTCTGGATCAAGCGGGTCGGTGATTTCAACAGGGCCGTCAGTGATGGTCCAGAATCCATATGCAGGCACATCTACTTCGGAAGCTCCGAGTTCAAATGGAGTGAATTCATCTTGACAGATCTCAACATTTGGCCCAGCAAATGCAGGATCTAGATTCGGATCGAAGTTGATGAGCTGAACCGTGTCAGAAGTTATGCCGCAGGCTCCATTGTCTACCGTCCACACGTAAGTATTAATGCCCAGTGGAATGTCGAATACAAACGTGTGCTCGTTGTTGATATCGAAGAAGTCTCCGCCTCCAGTCTCGATAGTCCAGATTCCAAAAGCGGTGTTTCCGATTGTCTCACTTCCATCAAGTTGCAGCGAATCCAAAGTGCCGCAGAATAGTTGGTCAGGACCCGCATTTGCATCTGCGATAGTGGCATCGTTTACAAAGATCGAGACCGTGTCGGTCGTCAACGTGTTGGGACAAGCACCGTTATAGATCGACCACACAAAAATGTTTTGACCCAGCCCAAGGTTATTGACCGCCGTTCCGGGTATGTTAGGTTGATCGATGTCCCCTTGGCCACTGATCAGCGACCATGTTCCAATCGCTGGGTCAATTGGTGTGTTTCCTTCCAGGTTGGTGCCTCCAAAAGGCGTGCAAAAGGATTGATCTTCGCCAGCATAAGCATCCGGAGATTCAGGATCGTAGATGGTCACCATTACCGTATCGATCGTTGGATCGGCACAAGGTCCATTGTAGACTGTCCAGGTGAGCGTGTTCACGCCAATGTTGGAGTCAGTAAACGTACTCGCGGGATCGTTAAGGTCTGTAACCACTCCCGACCCATTGATCAATTCCCAGGTTCCAATAGCTGGGAAGATCGGCGGATCAGCTTCTAAGACGGTATTGTCGGTTGGCCAACAATGCTCTTGATCGTCCCCAGCAAAGGCAGGGGGATTGTTCGCGTCAAAGACGAAGATGTCTACGAAGTCGAATGTGTTTCCTTCCTTACAAGGCCCGTTATAGATCTCCCATTGCAAGATGTGGTGGCCAACGGGCAAAGCACAAACCTGTGCGTTCGGATCGTTGATATCGTCAATGGTACCGCTACCCTGAACCCACGTCCATGTTCCTACTGATGGAGCAGACGGAGGCGTAGCATTTAAGGTGACACACGATTCAGGCGTGCAGATCTCAATGTCTTCCCCGGCATCCGCAAGAACCGCATCATCGGTGAAGATGGAAACGATCACTGTGTCCATGGTCATGGTGTTTTCACAGGGGCCATTATCGATTGTCCAAACAAATACATTGTCACCGAGCACCAGGTCAGTAACCGCAGTATTCGGATCGTTTTCATCCAGAATAGTCGCGCTTCCCTGAATCAATTCCCAAGTTCCTATGGCAGGTACGATCGGGATGCTTCCATCCAAAATCGTCGTGTTGTTCGGCAAACAAATCTCCTGATCATCGCCAGCATCAGCCGGAGGGTGATTCTGGTCGTAGATATACACGAGCATCGTATCCGTCGAAGAGTCAGTTGGGCATGGCCCGTTGTAAACTTCCCAGACAAACTCAGAAATTCCGACCGTCATACTGGTTACTTCGGTGTTTGGATCAGCTGGGTCATCGATGATTCCGCTGCCCGACTCTAAAGTCCAGGTTCCCGTATTCGGATCCAACGGATCCAAGGCATCCATGACTATAGTACTGGTCGGTGTACAGTGGAATTGGTCAGGTCCCGCGCCCGCGGGATCAAAATCATCAGTGAAGACAAATACGTTGACAGTGTCCTGGGTGATGCCATCCGGACAAGGTTGATTATCGACACTCCAAACAAAAGTGTTCGTTCCAAGCGAAAGGTTGGTAATGAGTGTATTTGGATCGTTTGCAGCCTGAATATCTCCTGTTCCTGTAATCAAGGTCCATGTACCTATCGCGGGGAATACGGGCGGCGTAGCAGCCATCAAAGTGCTATCCAATGGCAGGCAAAGCTCGATGTCGTCACCGGCGTCTGCAGGCTCAAGATTCTCATCAAAGATGAAGACTGAAACACTATCGATTGTTGGATCCGCGCAAGGGCCATTGTAAATAGACCAGGTAAGGATGTTTTCACCAATTGTCAACCCACTGATGTCCGTAGTCGGATCATTTACGTCTGTAATTGTGGCAGTTCCCTGAACCAGCTCCCATGTGCCTACACCGGGAACGTCTGGGGTGTTACCCGCAAGCGTTGTCGTCGTGGTTGGCAAACAGAAATCCTGGTCAGGACCGGCATCTGCTACAGCCGCATCCGGATCGTAGATGAAGATAGATACGACGTCAACCGTAGACCCGCAAGGTCCATTGTCGACGGTCCATTGGTAAATATTTTCTCCTACTGGGATGCTAGTGATTTCCGTGTTTGGATCGGTTACATCGGCAATTACGCCTCCCCCTTGGACGATGGTCCAAATTCCAGTCGCTGGGTCGGAGAGATCATCGGCGTCCATAGTTGCGAAATCTGTCGGCAAGCACCATTCCTGATCAGGACCGGCATAAGCGTCAGCAAATGTTGCATCAAAGACTTCTACGATCATCGTATCAGCAGTGATCATGTTGGCACAGGGACCGTTATCTATTGTCC
>JABDKO010000303.1 GCA_013002165.1 Rhodothermales bacterium
GGGAATATCTACATGCAGTTTATAGGTACGGGCCGGCATAACCATGTGATTCCCGACAGGCCAGTAAAGATTATCGCGTTCCTCGTACAGAAAGCTTGTTTCTACAGATCCATCAGGAGACAACAGATCAATACGGGCGCTCGCTCCGTTTACGACAAGGTTCGTGAAGTTGTACGGAGTGTCGAGATCGGTCGTTCGCGAGAGACGCACAACGGGAAGCTGGGTGTTAGCGATGAGGTATGCCTCGACAACAAACTCGTCGATATCCTGAACCTCGAGGCCGTCGCAGCCGGACACAAAAGTCATAGCGATCAGCGCAACAAGCAGCATTTCTGGCAGACGTTTCAGCATTAGAATTCGATAGTAAATGAAATGTTGGGAAGCGGTACAGGAATCTGGGGAATCTCAGTCTTGTCGATCGTGTTACCCCGGCTGTCACCCGCCTCAAAATCGTAGAAGAAGAACCAGATATTGCGTCGGTTGTACGCATTCAACACCTGCAATTGCAGGTCATAATTGGCAAACTTGAAGAACCGCCCTGACTTACTGATACCTAGGTCTAGGCGGTGATATGCGGGAAGCCGGGCGCCGTTGAAATCACTTGCCAGAACATCTTTGACCGTTGATCCGAGGGGATTCGCGATGAGCTTGAACTGACGCGAGGGCTCGGTATACGCCTGACCGGTTGCGTAGGCCCAGACACCGGTTGCACGCCACTTCTTGCCCAATTGATAGTTAAGCAATAGGTCGATGTCGTGCGTTCGATCGTATTTCGGTGGATACAATTTGAACTCCTCGAAGTCCTCGAAGCGCCGCCTAGTAATAGAATACGTGTATCCGACAAAGCCTGTCAGTTTTCCTCTACCCTTCTCCAGCACCCACTCATTACCATAGGCGTATCCTTCACCGAAATGAAACAGCTCGCTGTAATCTAAACCCGCCGCGTCCCCGAGCAACGGATCCAACTCGAACAACTCCCGCATACTTCGATAGTAAACTTCCGATTCCATCCGATATGATGGAGACAGTGATACCTTGACACCCCCGACGAATTGGTCCCCGAATGCTGGTTCGACCCCGTCGTCGGTGGTCAGCCAGATGTCGGACCCGGAGAACAGTTCCGATGTAATCAGCGTGAGGAACTGGTAGTACCGGCCGTAACCCAACTGCAACCGGACGCTGCTGCTGGGCCTATGTTCGATGGACAGGCGTGGTTCGAGCCTGAGGAAGTTGCCCTCGTCGAAGTAGTTTGTCCGAACCCCTGTTTGTATTCGCCAGCGCTGCGACGGCTTGTAGACATGCTGCGCGTACGCAGAACCGTAAATGGACTGAATCCGTTCGGTCAGGTTTTCCTCGTTGTCGAACGAATCTCGAAGTCGAAAAGTAAAATTGCCTGCCCAGAAACCGGAGTTGAACGAATGCCGATCGCCAGGGATGTATTCAAAATCACCTTTGACTGAAATGTCATCGACGTTGTTTGTCCGCTTGATTTCAGTGCTTGCGATCGTAAAATTTGGTTTACTGAAGTAGCTCGAAGATGTCAGCGTGAAATTGGAAAACAGCTTTTCAGATACGATGTGTGTCCAGTTTCCACTGAATGTTCTGTTACCGTACGACAGGTCGACTGAGGCGTCTTCGAGGAATGGCAGCTCGAGTTTGTCCTGCCCGGCATAGAACGAAAGCGCAAGGCGATCATTTGGCGACGCGTCGAAGTTGATCTTGCCATTTGCGTCGTAAAAGTAGAAGCTTTCGGGAATGCCATCGATGTCCTGATCCTGAAGGACGGAGAGTAGCGGTTCGAGTGTTGATCGTCTAACCGCGAGCATCCACGAACCTCTTGAGTACGGGCCTTCTACCATGGCGCGCGAAGCAAGCAGACCAAGACTGGCGGTCCCTCCTGTTCTGACCCGGTTACCATCCTTGTTGTATATGTCGACTACTGCCCCCAATCGACCACCGTACTCGGCAGGATACCCGCCTTTGTAAAGACGTACGTCCTTGACGGCATCGGGGTTGAAAGTTGAAAAGAACCCGAAGAAGTGAGACGGATTGTAAACGGTCGTCCTGTCAAGCAGGATCAGGGTTTGGTCAGGACTTCCTCCGCGGACGTACAGTCCACTGGAATAGTCGGAGGCAGCTTTGACTCCTGGCAGAATCTGGAGTGATCTGAATACGTCGGGTTCAAGGACAGCCGGCAGTTTCTTGATAATGTCAGTATCAAGCTGGGCGACCCCGAGTCTTCTGAGTTCCTCTTCGGTTTCCCGGTCGGCGCTTACCACTACCTCGTCCACAAGTATTCCTTCCGGTGCGAGGGATATGTCAAGACGCCGAGCCTCTCCAGGCGCGAGCGTGATCTCTGTCCTGAAGTCCTGATAGCCGATGTATGTACAGGCAATCGTATATGTGCCCGGCTGAATGCCTGTAATCGTATAGTATCCGGAATTGTTGGTCGCAGCTCCTGTCTGTGACTCAAAAAGGTAGACATTAGCCAGAAGCAACGTCTCTCCCGTGTACTGATCGTTGACAAACCCGCTCAGTGAAGCCTTTTCCTGAGCAGCCGCGGGATGTGCGGCAACCAGAAATAATGCGACCAGGGCGCACAGAATACCTGATCGTTTGAGACTTAAAGCGCTACAGCAGAAGCGAACGGTCATACGGGACTGAAAGGAGTGGCTGTCGAGAAAGGCTTGAAACAAAACGGGCTACGATGGAGGACTGAATTCGTTTCGCCGTAAGTATTAAGCGCCTTTGAATAGGTCGTGGCGGCGGTTGATCCCGTCGTCGGGTTACGCCATTGTTACGACATGCAGCTATTCTACAAGACCAACTATGCTACTTTCGGTCAAGTATTGTTATCCCGATGTCAGGATAATCAGTAATCAGACCGGCAACTCCCATCTCAAGAAGTGCATACATTTCTTCCACCGTATTAACAGTCCATGGCAAGATCTCAATGCCTGCCAGTCGTGCTGCTTCAACGAGATCATGAGTCACGATTTTATAGCTGGGGCTTATTATTTCGGGCAAGAACCCGAGTGCCTTCTCTACGCCTGAAACAACCTCCTCCCCTGACTCCACAGGATCGCTGCCGCTTATCAGGCAAGACAATTTGCACTTGGTGCCCGCACCCCTTGCTGCAATCAGCGTTCTCACGTCGAAAGATTGAATGGTCGCTCTCTCTTCCACACCGTGCTCGATCAAACAACCGGTCAACAATGAAGCAAACTCTTCGGGACCGGGATGCAAGACGCCATCTCCTTCCGGATTTGATTTTGTCTCAACGTTGTACCCGGGTAGCGTTCGGCCATGTGCCGCACAAAAAGATTCTGCGTGTTGAATCACCTCGGCAAGAAGCGGTTTGTAGGTGGGAATCGGAACCTGTTTCGAAAACATCGGATGTCTTCGTGCACCTACGTTAAATCGTCTGATTTCAGAATACGGCAGATCGTAAAGCTTGAGGTCTCCGTAGTCCATCGCTGCAGTCTCGCCCGACGGCGGCTCTGTTACAAGCGGATTAAACCAGGGGTCGTGAGAAACAACAACCTTATTATCTTTGGAAATTACGACGTCCAGCTCAAGTGTGGTGACGCCAATTTCTAATGCCAGCAGGAATGCCGGAACAGTATTTTCCGGCAACAATCCACGAGCTCCCCGGTGACCCTGCAGGTCGAATACGTACTTTCGATTGTCTGGCATCTCACCGTCCTATTCAGAATCGTTTCCAGACTCCTCGCCCAGACCCCAGGCAGCGGCAAGCCGTTCAATTATCGCGCGCTCCTCGACCAGAATTACATTGTCCGCCATTGCCACAAAGATCAGGTCGGCAAGCAGTGCCGAACGCTGGTGCATCGGAACAACACCCTGCACGACATCGATTGCCCGAGCCGTGACCTCATCCTCTGGCCCCTGTGCGTACACAGCCAGTGCATCAGCTACCACCTGATTAACATCGGACGGAAGAGCGTTGGGTAACCACTCGCTGATCTTTTGACGGATTGCCTGCAGCTCATCCTCCGACAGCACCTTGTCTGACTGATGGGCCAGTGCCAGGTAGACCAGTGCGAGGTGATGAATCGGTGTGAATTCATCTTCAGAACCTTCAACAGATAATATGCTCCACAGCTTCATAGTCTCATCTCCCCGCGTCGGAGAATGAATGTTCCAGTAAGAGGCAACCTCATTAATATATTGTGTCTCACGAAATGATAGCTCATCATCTCTAAGAGCAAACTCAACCAGTCGTTCGAGAAAACCGACCCTTTCTTGTTGATCGAGCTCCATGCGAATCAACTTAATCGCATCTCGTAAAATTTCATCACCGCTTGCGTCGTTGATCCTGTCGATTCCCAATCGGACGGCGTCTGCCGAGGTTGACAGTTCTTCAGGCAGAAATGCCTCCATCAGGGTAACAAGATCGCCCTGCCGCGACAAATCGATCGTTCCCTCATCTGCTTTCAGCAGACCAGCTCCAATGAGGGCCAGACAGGATTGAATACGAGTAGTCTCAACCGCCATTTTCGCCAAGCTTTGTCATATTCTAGAGGAACCCTTGCGACGAAAGTGTATTACGTTAATACATCAATCATACGGATTTCGTGGACAAGTATACACTAATAATTATCCTTGCGACCCTCGGATTTTTTGCATTGGCGGCGATTTTACTCGTCCCGATTTACCTGTTTCTGCTCAAAGAGGAAAAAGTCAGTGCCAAGTGGACTGGTGATGCGCTCGCTGAATCTGTCGAGAAACGCTATCGCGGTAAATCGAATGGCCTCGAAGATGAGAGTACAGAGTAACAGGTAGCCCCGGTCTCCCGGCGTATACTCACACGGATACCCTGTCCTTTATTCGTTCGAACGTCTTCGCCCCTATTCCACGAATTGCCGTCAGTTCAGTCTTGTTTTTAAACGGTCCGAACCTGTCGCGATAGTCAATAATTCGCTGCGCCATTGCAGGACCAATTCCCGGAAGTACAGTGAGCTCCTCAAGGTTCGCTGAATTGATGTTGACAGTGGTGACCACACTTTCATACGCGTCTGTACTCGATGGTAATTCTGCAGGTATTCCAACCGTGGAATCAACCGCCCCGGAGTCCGGGTTCGCCTGATCGCTTATCGCTGCAAACAGACTGTCTACTTCTTCGTATTCTTTTCGGTAGTCAGGAAGCGAGCGCGCCTGAAAGTGCTTTGCCACAGTTCCGATCAGCAGCAAGGCGGCAAGGATGATAATAAAATTGAGCTCGCGATCGGTAATCGTCAGATAGTGCTGTATTTTGTATTTAAGTCTCACCGTCGACGGGTTGTTGTACCCCTCACTAACAAACTTGCGCCCTCTCGTGTAACCGTTCCCCCCTAACTTTTATGATCAGCAAGATCGAAGCGATCGTACTTAAGGCAATCGACTACAGTGAGACGAGTCAGATTGTCTGGATGTACACGAGAGAGTTGGGAAGAATCTCTGCGATGGCACGAGGCGCCCGGAGACCCAAGAGCAAGTTCGGATCTACCCTTCAGCCGATGTCACACGTTCAGGCTGTCGTCTACAACAAAGAAGGCAGCCAGATTCTTCCCCTGTCGGAAACATCGCATCATACACTGCGGCGGAATCTTTCACGGGATCTGGAGAAAATAGCGGTCGGACTCAGGGTCGTAGAGTTGGTGCGCGGTCTCACGCAGGAACACGACCGGAATGAGGAACTGTTTGACCTGCTGATTGCTACTCTTGATCGGCTCAATTCGACCGAGCGGAGAACCGTCAATGTCCTGCTGTTTTTCCAGATGCAGCTTGCCTTCCTGCTCGGAATTGGTCCGGACATCGTAAAAGATGATGTTCAAGCTATCGATGGAGACGGCTACCTCGCCCTCGATACCGGTGCCGTTTCTGCCGATGGCAGCCGCGGCGGAAAGCGGGCGTCACGGCAAGCCCTCCGGACATTTGCCATACTGTCCCGAGCCGACGCACAGGCAATCAGCCGTCTGGAAATCACGCCGAAGGTTAGGCGAGAGGTCTCGGGACTGATTGATGCATATTTCCAGTTTCACTTCGATTCCGCCTATCCGAACCGCAGCGAGAAAGTCATCTCCAGGCTACTGGACATGGCAAATGACGACACTTGACTGCTACCTTCCGCACATATATATTACATGTACGGCAAATCACGGCCGGAGTGAATTGTTCAAAGGTACATCATGAGTCGACGAGACCTCACACCCAAGCAAAAAGCATTTTTCGGGTATCTGAAGAGCTTTATTGCTGATAACGGGTCATGGCCAACCTATCGCGAGATTGTTGATTACTTCGATTTCCGATCGCCGAATAGCGTGACCCAGAATTTGCAGGCGCTGTTGAAGAAGGGATATTTGATCCGCGACGGTCTTGGTTATGCCCTGGCATCGAGACAGAGCAATGACAATTTTGGAATCCCTGTCAGGGGCATCATCACGGCCGGAGCCTTGCAGGAAGCTGTCGAGGCTGACCTTGGAACGATCTCCCTTGAAACGATTTTCCCTCAGCTGGACCGGATGTATGCCATTCGTGTGTCGGGGCAGTCGATGACCGGGGCGGATATTCAGGATGGTGACTATGTCTTGTTGATTGATGACGATATTCCAGACGGCGGTATTGGCGCCGTGTTGTATGACGGTGAGACTTCGCTGAAGCGTATTTTCAGAGGAGACCGCGGACTTCGACTGGAGCCAGCGAATCCCGAGTACGACGACATCATAATAGAGCCAGACATTTTCGAAGAGGTGCGCGTACTGGGCAGGTACGTCGGCCATGTCAATCGGAATGGCGTATATAAGAGAACATCTCGCTCTGTAGCAGCTTAAAGCTGAATGTATACCGAGTTTAGTCGTCTGGCAGGATAGATATTCGCCTGCATGGCAAGCCCATTTTCCGGTATATTCTTCAACGCTACCGCTCAACCTGCTGCCCTTCTATGTCATTTGAGTTTCCTTCCGTAAAGTGCGTACTCCTGATCGTACTGGGAGTGATGTACGCCGGAGTTGTTTCAGCTCAATCAGTTCCGTTCACATGGGACAATGCCACAGTGTATTTCGTCATGACGGATCGTTTTGCGAACGGGCGGTCAGACAATGACGCGGCATATGGACGTGGACTGGATGGGGATCAGAACCCGTATGCTGCAGAAGGCGACAAAAAATTTGTTGGCGGCGATTTTGCAGGATTGACCTCCAAGCTGAACGAAGGCTATTTCGAAAATCTCGGCATTGATGCCATTTGGATATCCCCACCTTTCGAACAGATTCACGGATGGGTTGCTGCGCCCGGCGGCCGCGAACAGTCGTATGCCTATCATGGATACTGGCTGCTTGACCCGACTGAACTGGATGCAAATTTTGGAACACCAGAGGAGTTCCGCCAACTGGTTGATACCGCGCACTCAAAGGGTGTTCGTGTTATTGTCGATATCGTAATCAACCATCCTGGATACGCCACCATGGCGGACATGGACGAGTTCGGATTCGGCGAACTTGACTCGCTCTGGCGCGGATGGCGACCATCGCAGGGTGAGTCATGGAATTCATTCCATGATAAGTTTGTCGACTACAGTACCGTTTCCGATTCTACTGGCTGGGCCGACTGGTGGGGACCTGCCTGGATTCGCGCGGGCTTGTCCGGACATGATGACTGCGGCTCGGAAGACTTGACGTTATGCCTTTCGGCTCTGCCTGATTTCAAGACTGATTCAGCAGATGAGGTCGAGATTCCTCAGTTCCTGCTAAACAAATGGGGTGATGAAAAGGCCCGGGCTGAGATGGCGTCTCTGGATGCGTATTTTCAGCGGACCGGATATCGCAGGACTCCTGTCAATTATCTCATCAAGTGGGCTACCGACCTGGTTCGCGAGTTCGGTATCGACGGCTACCGGATAGATACTGCTAAACATGTCGAGTCTGAGAACTGGTATCGTTTGATTTCAGAAGCAACGAGTGCTCACCGGGAATTCTGGAGTCAGCATGAACCGCCTGCGGGTTTTCAACCCATGCCGTTCTGGACCGTAGGTGAGATCTACGGATTATCTCCAGGGATGGTCGACAACCCGGCAGACATTGCGTTTGACGCCTACATCAACTTTGAGCTTCCCTACAGAGATCTTCTGGATGTGCATGAGGTCGACAGCCTGTACCTCGCGTACTCGAATTACATTGGCAATCCGGAAAACAAGTCTTTCCTGTCTTACGTGTCCTCGCACGATGAAGGTCTGGCAGACAGAACAAACGCCTATGATCTTGCTACACGCTTCGTCATGATGCCGGGCGCGATACAATTATTATTCGGCGATGAACTTTCGCGTGGATTAGATGCGGCCTCAGGTGATCGAATTCAACTTTCGCGTACTCCCATCGACTGGGAAAGTCTGGACGAAGAAATTCTAACGCACTGGCAAAAATTGCTGCAGTTCAGGCAGCGCCACCCGGCGATTGGTGCCGGCGGTCACGAGATGATCGAATCTTCGCCGCACATATTCAGGCGCAGCTTCGGCTACGGGACGTATCGGGATGAGGCCGTAATCGTCATTGGCGCCAAGGGTCGAACGCGAATCAATGTATCTAAATCCTTCGGCGATGATTCTCTTGTCCGGGACGCCTATTCCGGAAAAACCTCGCTCGTCACCTTTGGGTTCGTCACGCTTACGGCGGATCCGTCCGGAATAATGCTGCTGGAAGAAGCGAACTAGCTCGCATCTACCGGAGTCAAGTCGGCGATAATCTGATCCAACTCAGTCATCGAGTTAACCAGGCGAATTCCACCCGGCCATTTTCCTTCATGAGCTACAGCCTCGGACCCTCCGAGTACGGGAAGAACATTTGCCTCCAGCAATCTGCTACAAAGGGCAACAACGCCGGAAACCTGGTCGTCCTTCAACTCAGTCTTCAGGGCGAGCCAGACTAATGATGGTTTTTCTTCTTGCGTTGCATCCACGAAAGAGTACAGGGGAGTTCTGGGACCAAGATTTGTTGTCCGCCATCGGTGTTCGCGGAACATAGAGGCGACCATTTGAGACGGTATCGTATGTGGATCGTTTGGAGGAGCACCTCCAAGTGCGAGTGGCAAGATTTGCAGGGGCTCAGGCTGCAACGTCCCAAGTTGTGAAATTATATCCTCGACAGCGGCAGTAGCTCGATGCTCTATATATATGCCCTGCTTTCCCGAGAGCCATTCCTCCCCGATTCGCTTCATTGCGGCGACAACGGGCCCGTCAAACAACTCAGCCAGCGAGACACCGGACAGGTATGCGGCATGAATGAAGTTTCGAGCATGATCAGACTTCTGGCTGGTGAGGAGTCTATATAATAGATCGCCGTCCAACGTATCTGACCTTTCCACCGCTTCCAGCCCGGGCAACCCGAGGATATCGGCTCGAGCAATCCGTAATCCCTTCTGTCGAGCGAACCGGATGGCATCATTACGAGGGATGCGCCGATGTCCTCCTGCCGTTCGATATACGGTAATCAGGCCTGAGTCCACCCATCTTTTGATCGACGACTCGCTGACCCCGAGTGCCATCGCCAGTTCTTTCGGCGATAGAGTGTCAGTCAGCAATTCATTCATAACGTTCATTGGATATTCAAAGCACGAGAAAGATACGTCAAATGCTGTTTTAAACGACTATAATCGAGGAATAACGATTATATATATTAATATGAGCGAATATATTTTGATTTTATCGCAACTTTCTATATGTTTAGGTCGTTATGGACGATATGAACGTTTAGAAACAAGCGGACAAGCAACGAACACCACCACAACATTTTTTTCAGGAAACCAAAGCAATGAAAAGCTTAATCAAATCAATCCAATCAGGTTCTCTCGTCCTTATCGCAGTCTTATTTCTTGCAGCATGTGATTCCGACTCCATTGAGCCGGTCGCGACAGATTCAATTTTTGAAACAGCGCAGGCAAGCGGATTTACCACTTTGGTCGCTGCGCTAGAGGCGGCTGACCTCGATGTAGTGCTTGACACGCAGGGTCCATTCACGGTCTTCGCACCGACAGATGAAGCCTTTGCAAAATTGCCAGCCGGTACGGTTGACAACTTACTCTTACCGGAAAACAAAGCGGCTCTTGCTGACATCCTCACCTACCATGTTGTAGAGGGTCGGGTGACGTCGGAACAGGTAGTAACGCTTACTTCCGCCAAAACTCTGCAGGGCGCAGACGTGGATATAGAAGTGAACGATGGTACGGTATCCATCAATGGAGCGACGGTTACGGCCGTGGATATCGAATCAGAGAATGGGATTATCCATGTCGTTGACTCGGTCTTGTTACCCCCGACCGAATAGTCAGCAGGCGTCTCGCAGCAAGGCAGCCGACGTAAGTCGGCTGCCTTTTTTGTTTGTACCATTTACGCTATGAATACTTTTAAACACACTTCGACCATTCCCTTTGATGCTTCTCGCGTCTTCGACTGGCATTTTCAGCCAGGCGCAATTCAGCGATTGATTCCGGCGCGCGACAATGTTACGGTTGAGCGTTATGATGGACTCTTCGAAGGGAGCAAGGCTGTATTGCGCCTGCAGGTCGGCCCTATATCCAAGCGATGGGTCGCCTTGCATACAGATTTTGAGTCAGGCGTGTCGTTTACTGACACTCAGGAAAAGGGACCGTTTAAATCCTGGAAGCATCGACACAGCGTCCAGCCCCTAGGGGACGGGACCTCGTCCTACACGGACGATATCAGGTACGAGCTACC
>JABDKO010000053.1 GCA_013002165.1 Rhodothermales bacterium
ACGTATGGTGTTGAGGTGGACAACAACGGTTGTACGTATACGGAGACCAATGTCACTTTCAGCAACAATGCCTCAGGCGACTATAACGGGCCGCAATAGGACCGACGACTGCTGGTTGCCGGGTATCGCTGTATGATCACCCGGTAGCATGGCACCACTGATGAATGGCGGCACCCATGCGATGGGGCCGCCATTTTGCATCTGGCACCCGACACCCTCCTCGTACGGCTCGACTCCGGCGAAATGGCGTGTGCTGGCGCCGATAATAACGACCAGCAGTGCCAGTGAATAAGTTGGTTGTCGAATTCGTGCGAGTAATTGACTCACTCCGATGACATAGGCATAGTCTTCATCCTCAGTATCCGCGTGAAAGCACGTGAGATGATGAATATTGCCGGTTTCGACATACTGTCCCAGTCCACTATTGATCTGGTGCTAATAATCCCTACACGCAGGAGACGACATGAACGTTAAACCCGACCCCACTTTCCATGCAACGGCACAACTTGCCATGCTGGCGCCAATGGAAAACTATGGTTTTACCGTCATGTTGAGTCCGGATGGCTCCGCTTCAGACGGGATCGCGGTTGTTGACCTCAATAGCGCATCCGATACCTACGGACAAATCGTGCACCAGGTAATTGTGCCGTCCAAAGGCGACGAGTTTCATCACTTTGGTTGGAATGCGTGCTCATCGTCATTGTCGCCAATGTCTGGCCATGCGTTTCTGGAACGGCGATACCTGATCGTTCCCGGCATTCGATCTTCGCGCATCTTCATCATCGATGTAAAAGACCCTCTGAAGGCAAAAATCCATAAGACCATCGAACCGGAAGAGGTTTTCAAAAAAACCGGCTATTCCCGGCCGCACACCATTCATTGTGGCCCGGAAGGCATATATGTCTCCACATTAGGTGGTGGTGGCAAGGATGGTACCGACGGCCCACCTGGAATATTCATCATGGACTGCGAGACGTTTGAAATTATCGGTCAGTATGAGATGGACCGCGGTGAGCAGGACAAGCACTACGATTTCTGGTGGAATCTTCCACAGGATTACATGGTCAGTTCAGAATGGGGACTGCCACCGCAATTCGAAAACGGTATTGTTGCGGAGGATCTGCTGAGCAACAAATATGGACACAAAATTCATTTCTGGGACCTTCGTAAACGCAAGAACATCCAGACCATCGATCTTGGCGAAAATCACCAGATGGCGCTTGAGATTCGTCCCGCTCACGATCCAAAAAAATCATACGGCTTTTGTGGGGTCGTTGTAGATACCACCAATTTGCAGGGATCGATTTTCACCTGGTGGCGTGATGATGACGGCACATGGCAAGCGAAAAAAACTATCACCATCGATCCGCACCCCGCTGACCCTGATGAATTGCCTGATCTGCTCAAGGGCTTTTCGGCAGTCCCACCACTGGTAACTGACATCGATCTGAGTCTGGATGACAAATACCTGTATGTCGCATGCTGGGGTATCGGCGAGATGCACCAATATGATGTATCGGATCCCATGAATCCGGTACTTGCTGGAAAGGTCGAAATCGGTGGTATCGTCAAAGACACCAAGCACCCTAACGGTAAGGATTTCGCATTCGGACCGCAAATGGTGGAAATCAGTCGTGATGGTAAGCGGGTTTACTGGACTAACTCGCTGTACTCGAGCTGGGACGATCAGTTTTACCCTGATGATGAAGGAGGCCAGATGGTCATGGCACGAGTCGGCGACAATGGAGGCCTTGAGCTCGATAAGGATTTTTATGTCGACTTTCCCAAGGGCTACCGAAGCCACCAGATCCGCCTTGAAGGAGGCGATTGTTCAACCGACAGCTTTTGTTATCCCAATGTCTAGACCCGGATAATTCATGACATCACCTAATCCTTCAGTATCCCCTACGCCCGTCGCAAAATTCGTTCAACCTGCTCGGCTTGGTCCAAACACAGTCTGTATTGCGCCGGGCCGCGTACGGCTCCTATGCAAAATCCGCTACGAACAAAGGGGCTGCGAGGCTGGCCTACCAGTGAACGGATGGGGCGTTTAATGAATAGCCCGGGCCTGGATGGGTGTTGATCTGACGTCGACGACGGCTCTTTGGTGGGCCGTCGTCGTATCCGGACTCTATCATGGTGTAAACCCGGGGATGGGCTGGCCACTGGCGGTATCAGCGGGCCTGATGCAGAATCGGACCAGCGCCCTGCCAGAAGCGCTCGGAATGCTGGCCTTCGGTCATCTGCTCGCCATGCTGGTGATATTGATGCCGTTTTC
Organism: Rhodothermales bacterium; assembly: GCA_013002165.1. Classification (GTDB taxonomy): domain Bacteria; phylum Bacteroidota; class Rhodothermia; order Rhodothermales; family JABDKH01; genus JABDKO01. The sequence goes on from JABDKO010000053.1 coordinate 2,279, forward strand.
TATTATGGCAGCGTTATTCACCTGGGAAAGAGAGATACGCCTGGGAGCTGGATTGTTGGTAGTTGCCATGGGCTGCTACTTGCTGATCAACCGGCGACACCCGAAGTTGCTGGCACGGATTCATCCTGCCCGACTGGCACTCTGGTCTTTTCTCGCAGCCATGGCACATGGCGCCGGACTGATGTTGCTTCCCATCTATTTGCAGCTGTGTTCTCCGCAAACACTGGATAGTGGTCACCAGGCTGCAAGTACACTGATGAGCGGGAATCTATCCCAGGCTATCAAGGTTGCCGTGGTGCACACCCTGTCGATGACGCTGGGAGGTGGGGTAATCGCTGCAGTGATATATTTTTATCTGGGTCTCAAGTATCTCTCGCGAACCTGGTTCAATCTCGATATCCTCTGGGCATTGAGCCTGGTAATCGTTGGTGTGTTTGGTGTTTACCTGGCTTACTGAAGATGGGGGTCAGATATTCCACCTGCATCCAGGGCCGGAAACTTTATCGCTACTTCCGGGAATACTGGATATGAACAGTAGCAGCATGATCGATAGTAATGCAGGCGATGAGAAGCATGCGTTCATCTATCCTTCAAGAGGTAGCTGAATACGGTGATGTCGCTTCGACCCGTGCGATTCGTTGCGATTCGTTGCATCGAGAATTACACCCTCCACACAAGGGCAGGCCGTTACACCGGTAGTCAATCTCCTTCATGGCCACCTCGAGCACGGCCGTCCTGATCTCACGGGGCGCTTCTTTCTCTCTGGTAGCTCGTACCCGCGCTTTTTCACAAGGTTGCGATTGAAGTGCAGTTGGCATGAAAGCCAGCGTGAGCGCACCCGGTTACACGCGCCTCCGCCCAGAAAAGACGTTACTTGTTAGCTCATTGAGCAATACTACCTGTTTGAAAATTCTACGTGATTACATAAAACGCAAGGGGTTGTTCAACACTCTTTATGTAGACAGAGCTGGTATTTCTCGAGGCCCGACGCGATGTAATTTTTCTCAAGTCAATCGGATCTGTGAAGAACTGGGAATTGAAATCATATTGGCCAACTCAGCTCAAGGTTAAGGCAGATCTGAGTTTCGCTATCGGTCTGCAGTCGCCCAAGAGCAGACTTTCAGATCAGCTGGATAATGTTAAAGTTGGGCTGTATTACGTGAAATTCGTATAGGCTATTCAAAAACAAGTCTGTTGTATAACCTACGTTATGCAGATACAAAACATGACTTATTTTAGGGAGTAACCTCCTGCTATGATGAATCTGGAAACGCTCACCCTCCGTCAAATCGTGGCACGACCGGTTGTGCTCAAACTAGAACGTCCAGTTGTAGCGCGAATTGCCACCATTGAAGATTGGCCTCTTATATTGATTGATCTTCATACCGAAGAAGGTGTCACGGGCCGAAGCTATCTTGAGCCCTATATAGTAAAATCCATGCGGTATCTGGTGCCTGCCCTTAACGATCTCAGTAATCTGCTTCAGGGGAAGCAGGTCACACCGATTGAGTTTTTCGAGACGGCTCGTAAGTCCCTGCATTTCGTTGGCTATGAAGGCTTATCGATGATTGCCGCGGCGGGCGTTGACATGGCAGCCTGGGATGCTTTGGCTAAGGCGGCAGACTTGCCGCTTTGTCGTCTTTTGGGCGGTTCTGTCGGTCCGGTCAAGGCATACAACAGCAATGGCTTGTGGCTGCACGAACCTGATGAAGTTGCGGCAGAGGCGGTTGAGTTACGGCAAGAAGGGGGTTTCCTGGGACTAAAACTGCGTATGGGGCGTGACCGGCCAGAGGATGACATTAAATCCGTTGAAGCCGTACGAAAGTCCGTGGGCGATGACATACACTTGATGGTCGATTTTAATCAGGGTCTCGACATGGCCGACGCCTTGAGACGCTGCCATATGATCGACGACCTTGATCTCGACTGGATTGAGGAACCCCTGGTTTACGACAATATAGATGGTTACACTCGACTGACTGCTGAGTTGAAAACGCCAATACAGATCGGTGAGAACTTCTATGGTCCGAGGGAGCTTCACAAAGCGTTAATGAACAATGCTTGTGATCTGGTGATGCCGGATTTCATGCGCATCGGAGGCGTCACCGGCTGGCTCAGGAGTGCTGCTATTGCAGGGGCTGCGGGTGTTCCCGTATCAACCCATCTTTATCCGGAAGTGGCTGCTCATGTGATGCGGGTAACCGAAACTGCACACTGGCTGGAATGGCAGAATTGGGCAGATCCTATTCTTCAAAAGCCCTATGAAATTAGCGATAGTTTTCTACATATCCCAGACGTGCCAGGTGTTGGCCTGGAGTGGGATGAGGATGCCGTTGCCGCCAATCAAATTGATCTTTGATGAATGCCTTCACGAATCAGTTTGAAAAAAGCTGATCTTCCCTGGACCATTCGCAGGCGTGTGACTGTAAAGCTGGGACGGTCGTGTAAACAGGCGCTTGCACCCGATGCAAAAAGTGGCTCGGCGGAATCGGGGCATAGTAATGGCAGGTTCGGGCACTGACCCGTCAGTCCGTCTGCCGTATATTCCAGTACTGATTGTACTGAGTAAAATCAAATAACAGCAGCAGGCTCTTCCCGGCCACTTTGGACGCCCAGCAATGACACGATAGTATGTTATCGGGCCAGAATCCTATTAATCCAACTGCCAGGCGATCTAGAATACGTAAATAAATCCGACGCCTACTTCGGCTTCATAGTTGTTGCGTGCGATTGGGCTATCCTCAATGTCGCTGCTATACCGCTCATATACCGCCTCGCTGAAAATCTGCCAATTCTCGTTAATATAATGACGATAATTGTAATTGAACCCAACCGAACGAAATCCTCCACTCAGATTCGTCTCATTCAGTCCCGATGCAGCTGACTGCTCTGCGTCTATACCAAAATCTCTATCGGCAAAATCGCTATCGTGAAATACCAAAGCGATAGCAATTTCGTGACCGGTTCCGTCGTTCTGGTCGCCGACGCGGCGCCCCACTCCAAAAAGACCAAGACTTCCGTTACCACCGGTTACAATTCGACCATCCAGCCAATAACGCCAATCGGCATCGAAAGCACGACGTACTTGCAGCACGAGTTCAGCACTCTCACCTCCATCACCGAGCCCATTCAAACGACCGTCATCGGAATCACTTTCTTCACGACCCTCATCGAAACCCACGGCGGCCTCGAATAGCCACGTACTAGAACGAAGACCACGCCACCCCAGCGCCTCACCCGCCCAGAAGACAATATCATCACCGCTGCGCCATTGTACCGCACCAGCAGGATCGACTTCGAAGCCGAATTCATCCGACCCTTCGTACGCAGACTCGTATTCAACACTTAGGCCCAGCCCGAAGGCCCAGCCATCATTACCTTTGGTGAAGTCGTCGACCGAAGGTAAAGGCACTAAAGC
>JABDKO010000005.1 GCA_013002165.1 Rhodothermales bacterium
GCAAGATCAGTGTGAGGAAGAAGTGCGTTGGAAATCTGTTCTACTGCACTACTGTTTGAATCGAGCAAGACAACCAGTGTCCCACTGATAATCTGACTTTTCGGAGCCGTCGCCGACTCTGCATTGGCAGCACCAGAATCTTCGGACTCTGCGTCGCTATTCGGTTCGTCTTCGTCGATGGCAGCGGAGTGCGCTTCGCTTGAGACGGATTGGTCTTCATAGATGAATTCGTCCAGCAGCTGATCAAGATCTTCTCCTGGCTCAGAAATTTCCTGCATCACACCGCTAAGCAACCACTCGTAGCCTTCAACCGAGGTATCGATAAATACAACCTGATTGACTTCCTCTATTAAATCGGGCGCGTCAATATCGGCATCGGTATTGAGATCGACCGCGTTTGCTACCTGGGTGTCCGTATCCTGATCTTCATCTTCTCCTGTCTGAGCTTCCTCTGCAGCTTCAGATTCTGCGCTGCTGGATGCGTTTTGTTGATACGTATCCAGATCGGATGAAATCAGCTCCTCATGCCCGTCGTTTTCAGCTACTGCCTGTTCTTCTTCCGCGTCTTCCTCAGCGCTTGCGGTATTTTCGTATGCATCCAGCTCTGAAGACGCGCCCAACGTCTCGCTCTCCGCTAAGGATTCTTCTTCGGATTCAGATTGTGCCGTGTGAGAACCGTCATCAGACGCCGTCTCCGAATCCGCACCCTCCGGGTCTGCGGTATCCTCGTCCGGTGCCGCTGCCGATTCTTGTTCTGAGCCCGCATCTGTCGCTGAATCGCTACCGCCGCTATCGTCTGCCGCCAATTCCGCCCCGGTCTGGGCACCGGTGTCACCTGGAACAGGTAAAGATTCTTCCGACCCGTTTGCGCCTTCGTCTTCCAGATCATCTGCGAGCAACGCGCCCGCGGCAGCATCAAACATCTGCCGCTTTTCGAGTGTGAGAAGAAGGTTGGGCCTATAAAATCCGGTACGGTACCGCTTGTATAAGTCACGAATAGTCGTTGACAGCGAATTTTGCTGAGAAGAACTGGGCTTCTTGTTGTCCACTTGTTACCTGCTATATCTCAATGCAACATAGGCATGCCGATCGTCGATCCGATCGCCTCACCCGCTATTTTCCCCTCTTCTTTAGAGCTTAAGCTATTGATTTCTATGTTTTATTAAGCGCACCTTTTATACTTGCTCCTTCAGTCGTTCACGAACATCTATTTCTTTGTGAGATTGCAGTGAGATCGGTCCAATTTAAGGGAGAGATTGTAAGAGAGGGTGTATAAACGCACAAGGCGCAAAGCGACCCAATCAGTGCGTCTGGGCAAACTTTTGCGGATCCAATCGACGGGTGGTTGGATAAGAGGGCGGAGCGGTTAACGATGTTCGATTTTAATAAAATTAAGTCGTTTTTAGACAACAAATGACCATCTGATCAAATTGCTGTACGGGGGTCAGGCTCGCAAAATTCTATGGCGAGTATCAAAAATAGTCGCTGCCAGGCGAAACCCACCAGGACTGGAAAGCTTCTCCTATTGCCTTCGAATCCTCTCCTTCGAGATCATCAGCTGACACGTCAATGCCCATCGAATTCAATATTCGCGCCAAGGCAATCTGGGTCTCGGCATAGACATAGCTGGTGCGTAACTGGCTGACAAGTGCATCCGTTTTCGCCTTGATCTTGTCGAAGGCCGGCTCCTTAAGGCTTCTTTGAATGATATCCGCATACTCCAGGCTCACCACCGCCAGTTTCTGGCTCGCCCGGTAGCGCCGCAAGCTCAGCTCGTAACGCTTCAAAACTAGTCGCACCTGGGTCATCACCACTATCGACAGTGCCGGCCGGCGCGCATGTACCACACCAACCTGTGCCTGCCGGAATCTCTACTCCTCGTTGAGGCTTTTATCTTTCGGTTCATTAAAAAATCTGTCCTGTGCTCGGCACATGCCTGATCACCTGGGAATTCTCAGTTGCATTCCCGGATAAATCAGATCCGGGTCCGAAATCTGACTGCGGTTCGCGTCATAAATCTCAACCCACCTGGCCGGATTGCCATAGATTCTGCCAGCCAGATCCCACAGCGTATCGGCTTCCAGGGTGATTACTTCGGAAGCCGTGACATAGTCTCCATCGCCACTGGCAACTTCCGGCGCCTGCGGGTCTGTTGAGGCACCGGCATCGGTGAATCGATTGGTTGCGTATACGCTCTTAAAACCGCCAAACCCAAGCAACGAGCTGTCGTAATCCGTGCGCAACAGATCACCAAAACTTCTTGGGATAATGTACAGGTCCTCGGCAAAATCGGTATGCGTGTCCAATCGAGCGAGGTACTGAATAACCGCGTCCCCGGGCCCGGTGCCATACTTGATTTCGATCACATGCCACTGGTCAGTCACTGTGAGATGGATATATTCACTGATATCCAGCTCAATATCAAAGATATCGTCTTCAAAAATATCAAAGGTGATCTTCCTGTCGGTATAAGCGAGTTCGAGATAATTTCGATCCGTATCCAGTTCACTAATCCTGCTGTTTTGCAGAGTTGCCAACGTGGAGTCGTCGATTCCCGTTGTTGCCAGAAAGTGGATATCGGCAAACAGCGGCGGTGCCGGCGGTTCAGGGGGCGGTGCCGGCAAGGGCTCTACCGGGACTACCGGCGGTATGGCGGTCGGTATGACGGGCGGTATTGCTGGCGGTAACGGGGGATTGTCAACCGTGTCACGGAAGTCAGGAGTACCGTCACTGTCCTCATCGTTTTGCCCGCCTTCAACCGAATCCGGAAGTCCATCTGCGTCGGTATCGGTATCACGGAAGTCCGGAATACCGTCCCCATCCGTATCTTCCGGCATCGTCGGATCCGGATTGAGAGGACTGATGGCTTCCTGACTGTCGGGTATGCCATCGTTATCGGTGTCGGTGTCACGGAAATCGGGCACACCATCGCTGTCGGTATCTTCCGGCATCGTCGGATCCGGATTGGTCGGCGATACCGCCTCGAAACTGTCGGGAATGCCGTCACCATCGGAATCCGTGTCCGCATAGTCAGAAATTCCATCACTGTCGGTATCTATGCCGCTGGTCGAATCGCCTTCGAAACTATCCGGAATGCCATCCATGTCCGAATCGGTGTCGCGGAAATTGGGGATGCCATCGCTGTCCGTATCGGGACCGCCGGTTGAATCAGCTTCAATGGAATCCGGGATGCCGTCGTTGTCGGAATCGCTATCACGGAAGTCCGGTGTTCCGTCACTGTCGCTATCCGGACCGCCTGCGGAATCGCTCTCCACGGAATCCGGAATGCCATCGTTGTCGGAATCGCTATCGCGGAAATCAGGGATACCGTTGCTGTCGGTATCTGGCGAACCGGTCGAATCAGCTTCGACAGAGTCCGGAACACCATCGTTATCCGAGTCCGAATCACGATAGTCCGGCGCGCCGTCGCTGTCAGTATCCGGCGAACCGGTCGAATCGCCCTCAAAGGAATCCGGCAAACCATCATTATCCGCATCCGTATCACGGAAGTCCGGCGAACCGTCGCTATCTGAGTCGGGACCAGAGGCGGTATCGCCTTCGACAGAATCTGGAATGCCATCAGCATCACTGTCCGTATCACGGAAGTCCGGTCTGCCGTCACTGTCCGTATCCGGGCCTGCATTTGAATCGCCTTCTATGGAATCCGGAATGCCATCGTTGTCGGAATCCGTATCCTGGAAATCCGGTGTGCCATCGCTGTCGGTATCCGGCCTACCGGTCGAACTGCCTTCTACCGAGTCCGGAATTCCGTCATTGTCGGCATCCGTATCGCGGAAATCGGGTGTACCGTCACTGTCGGCATCCGGACCACCGCTCGAATCCCCTTCAATAGAATCCGGGATGCCGTCGTTGTCCGCATCGGTATCCTGATAGTCCGGGGTACCGTCGCTATCGGTATCCGGCCCGCCGTTTGAATGACCTTCATTCGAATCCGGGATGCCGTCGTTGTCGGCATCCGTATCGCGGAAATCCGGTGTGCCATCACTGTCGGTATCCGGACCGCCCGCGCTGTTACCTTCGAAGGAATCCGGGAGTCCATCATTA
>JABDKO010000026.1 GCA_013002165.1 Rhodothermales bacterium
GGCAGAGCGCTGGATTCTGGTTCCAGAGGTTCTAGGTTCGACTCCTAGTAGGGCAGCCAATTTCTCCTGGTTCGAGATATGAAGCTGATGCTTCGTCTATCGAGCAGATCTTAACTATCCTCACCTGGGAATGCTGTGGCATTGCTGCTCGTCAAAGAAGTATAATACCCGCACCGACTCTCCTTCTTGAGTATGCTCCAACGTCAATTGGTCCAACAATGAAAATTTCTTTTGCAAAAAATTCTGTAGCACTCACAGTGCTCACCCTTGTCAGCTCATTTGTCTTTTTTTCAGGCTGCAAGTCAACATTGCCAGCCGTCGATATCAACGCAGACGCTGAGGTGCTTGAAGAGCTCGCTGGCGACTGGTTTGGAACTTATAATAGCCGCGACTCGGGTCGGTCCGGATCGATCGCCTTCCTGTTGACGAGTGACCCCGACTCCGCGTTCGGCGACGTTGTGATGGAGCACGAAGACCATGATTGGGAAATGCACGACGCCAGCATTGCCTCGCTCCGCCGCAACCACAGCGAACGTCTTTACATTCAGTTCGTCGCACTCAACGATGAGATGCTCGTCGGCGAACTTGAGCCCTACAGGGATCCCGAATGTGGATGCATGCTTTTCACGGCGTTCCACGGTAAAATAAGCGACGATACAATAAGCGGGACATTCACCTCGCGTCATGATGCCACAGATCGTGTGGATCAGGGAACATGGTCCGTCGAACGCCGGCGTTGAAGTAGTCATCGAAGTGCGCGAAATCGAACAAACGGTGATTCGACTCGAAACACGAGCCTGCTGTGCCGCACCGTGGACCCGGTCATCATTTCGACGATGGCCCCATTAGCGCAGCCGGTTCTAAGCACACTGATTAACGAGATTTGTTAGTCTGCCTTGATGACCGAATACCCGAGCGTATTGTAGTTGCTCATCTCCTCGAGAACACCATTGATTCCTTCCAGGGAGACTTCCTGGGTGACCAGTGATGACGGGTTTATGACGCCAGACTCGACCATCCGCAGCATCTCCGGATAACACCTCGCCTGCATTCCGTTTGATCCTACTACTTCCAACTCCCGAAACACCAACATGTCTGCTGGAAGTGGCAACACCCCTTCATCCTCACGTCCAGACAAACCTAACCTCACGAGTTTCCCTCGAGTTCTTAGCGATAGAATCGAAGGCATCCAGGTCGCGCTCGTCCCGAGACAATCGACGGAGACATGTACTCCGCCACCAGTAAATTCCTGGATGGCCTGAGCAGCGTCATCTCCCGAGACGACGGTGTGCACGGCTCCCAGTTCGCGTGCCTTCTCCAGTTTGTTTGCACTTCGAGATACGGCAATTACATTCGCGCCCATTGCACTCGCTATATCAACAGCAGCCAGACCGACACCGCCACACCCGAATACCGCTACCCATTGACCCGGCTCAACCTTGCCCTGAAATGTCACGCCATGGAAAGCCGTCATAAACCGGCACCCAAGACTGGCACCTTCGACAAATGAAACACTTTCCGGCAGCTTGACCAGGTTCAAATCAGCATTGGCGACCGGAGAGTATTCGCCAAAACCACCTGCTCCGAGGAACATCGAATAAACGAGGTTCTCGCAGACGTTTTGAAAGCCGTCGGCACAGGTCGGACACGTGCCGCAACCCTGTCCGAATGGAAATACCACACGGTCACCCTTCTTGAACCTCGTGACATCTGAGCCTACTTCTTCCACTATTCCCGCGCTCTCATGACCCAGCACAACCGGCAGAGGAAGTTCAATGCCTACCCAGTCCCAGTCACCCTGCCATAAATGCCAATCAGATCGACAAATTCCATTTGCCTCAACCTTTACGAGAGCCTGATCCGGACCGATCTCAGGATCCGGCCACGAATTGGATACAACGAGTGGTTGTTTGAACGCTTCTAAGACAGCAGCACGCATGGGAGTTTCAGTATTGAATTATAAGGTGGAGTTTCTTCGGCTTAGATAAGGACAAAGAGAGATATGTGTCAATTGGCTATTGTAACTATTTGTTAGTGCGACGGACGCCATCAAGTTGTCCGGCAGCATCGGTCCTCGGCGTATGTAGCAATTGCACTGGAAGGTAAAGTCTGCAGCGCTGCAGATCGTCACTCAGTATCTCTCACCCTTGTTCGGGATCACTGCTACAAAATATGTCCGTTTTTGGGATCTGTCCTACAAAAACTTTACCATTAGGGAATCTCAAGAATAAGTCACAGCTGAAATCGAGTCCGCTCCAAATCGAAAGAAGCTGCCCAACGCGTAATACGTAGAGGTCAGAAATGAAGTCTTTCGCCGCAGTTGTACTGCTATCAGGGTTTGTCTCTCTTTCATTTGGACTCGACAGGTCCAGTGATCCCACCCAACCAGCTTCAGTAGCGACAGTAGAAGTATTTACGTTCAGTTCGGGAGGAGTCGACATCAACGGCAAGATCTATTTGCCCGATTCGTTTGACAGAAATGACAATATTCCCTCCGTATACCTCATCGATTTTACAGAGCAGCATTTTATGGTTGCTCTCGATGAATTTGATAGGGTCATCGATGGCGTGGCGGAAATCGAGGGAGTGGATGCAGTTGTCGTGACCCTTGAAGAACATCGGGATATCGACGTAAATCTGTCTCACATCGAGCCATATTATGACATTTACAAAGACATGGCAGCTTATGTGGATGTTCATTACACGAACAATCCGGCGCGGACCTTTATTGGTAGAGGCAGCGAAGGCGGAATTGTAATGGGGTCTATGTTTTTGGAGGATCCTGCAAACCCGGTATTCGAATATTTTATCTCTACTGATTCCCCAAGCACTTTCAATACGTTTATTCGCGACACCATTACGGCGAATGATTTTGACCCAAACATGCTGAACAAAAAACTTCATTTTTCTTTTTCAACTTCAAACAACCGGTCGGATTGCCTTAACACTATTAGTGCCTTTGAAAACGCACAATATTCGTGGTTGCAGTTTGGGTCAGTGGAGTACGCCTCGGACAGCGAATCGACCTGGACGTTTGAGAACACCTATCCAACAGCCTTTGCAACCGGATTGTCTTTTGTTTTAGGTCCCGTGTCAACCGGATATGACACAGGTGATCCAGCCAGAGTTAAGGATTTTCATATCGGGCATAACTACCCCAACCCCTTTACCTCCCGCACGTCCATAGAGTATTCCGTACGTCGGGCTGGCAATGTGGAACTGAAAGTCTATGACCTGTTGGGAAATGAAGTGATGGAGCTCGTAAACAAAGAGCAGCCGGTGGGAACGTACACCGTGGAAATTGACACCGGTCACCTTTCAAGTGGCGTTTACCTGTACGAGTTGCGAACGTCCGGATTTGGCGAATCGAAAAAGATGATCAAGCTGAATTAAAAGGCGAACAGCATTACAGTGCTGTTTCAACGCCAGTACCGATCGTTTCACATTGCTCCTTGAAGAAGTTCTTCGTCATCCCTTACCGGATTTCCGCAAAGCGCCATTTCGGCGTCCAGCTCCTTAAGGATCTCGTTGACGGTGTTAAGATCAGCGGCCAGACGACTGACAAATGCTTTCATTTTGTCCTGTCGCGAGGGGCCCAGCATTTCCAGCCTTCTCCTTCGCAACAACCTGGACACGTTCTCTGCAACGATAGATTCGACAAGGATTGCTGTGTACAGTATCTGCCAACCACTCTTTTGATCATTGATGATGTAAGCGATGGCTTTTCTGGTCAATTCTTCGTGCAGGCAGTACATCTTGTAGTTCCATGTTTTCATTATATGCGCCCATTTTGTAAGAACCTATGCCCTGTTTATTGTATCGGAGGTTGTAGGGACTGCACAAGTTGATAACAGCCTGATTTCGTCGGCAGGGATTCCCTCACGGCTGCTCGCTGGGTTTGACTGACGAAAGAAAATACAGTCGAGATTCCGTAAATGGATTCGATTGTTGATCTTCGCTAGCAATCAACGTCCGGCGTTAGGCGTTCCGGATCCGACTGTGAACTTTACCTTGACGCGAGAATCATCACCAGAGAGCATCGGTGTAATCCATATCGTGTTGATCAGCCGGATATCGAAGCAACGATGAAGTGTCTGTCAGCTAACGCACCTCCAGATTTCAGGGAGTAACTCACTACAGAAAAACTATGCAAAAGACTATTCTGATTACCGGATCGACCGACGGCATCGGGTTGGAAGCAGCCAGGATGTTGCTTTCGCGGGGCCACAACATCTTGTTGCACGGCCGCAATCCGATCAAACTTGAGAAAGTGGAAAGATCACTCTCAGCACTGCCAGACGGTGGGCGTCTCGATAGCTACGTGGCCGATCTATCGCGTTTGGCCGATGTCCAGGAATTTGCAAAGGTGGTTACCGAGCAGCACCCTGAACTCGATGTGCTAATCAACAACGCGGGAGTCTATAACGCACCTGATCCTGTTACCCGTGACGGTCTTGATATTCGATTTGCCGTGAATACCATCGCGCCCTACCTGTTAACGCGCCGCCTCCTTCCCATAATCGCTGAAACAGGAAGAGTGATCAACCTGTCGTCAGCTGCTCAATCTCCTGTTGACATGGAAGCATTGGCGGGACGCGTCAGGCTTTCTGACGGAGAAGCCTATGCCCAGAGCAAGCTGGCACTGACGGCATGGTCTCGAAGAATGGGACTCGAATTCAAGAACAAGAACGGCCCGGTGATTGTCGCTGTGAATCCCGGTTCATTGCTCGGCACGAAAATGGTGAAACAGGCTTACGGAATGGAAGGCAAAGATATCGGTATCGGTGCCAATATATTATGTGACTTGTCACTATCTGATCAGGTTGCTGATGCTACAGGCCTCTACTTCGACAACGATGCTGGCAAGTTCGGATCCCCTCATCCAGATGCGCTGGACCCTCGAAAATTGGAAGAGATTGTTCGTGGCATCGAGCTCGTCCTGGCCGATCTGAATCTGAGTTGAATAAATGAGTGGAGGATTTCTGTCGATGGCCTGTATGTAGGGTCATTTGAGTCGCGCGCACTCAAGGTGTGTAAGGCATATCCCCACACACATTCGAGCATCTTCCTGTCAAGTGCCTGCGTATAATACTTGCTACTTCAAAGAGCGGGATGTGTGCTCATGGTGGACATAAGTCCTGCTTCAAAAAGCGGGGCATTGCTCGTCCGAAGGACAGAATGCGGGAGCTCCGGAGGATAGACGAAATGAGAATTAAATCACTACGAGTGGCAGGAGTAGCGTTTACATTGGCTCTGTTCGGGCCACTAACCTCGACGGCTCAGAACGTATCAACAGATGCAGATACGTTGTACTTAATGTCGGCGCAGCAGTGGGCAGACTTCAATAGTCATATCACCCGGGCAGTAGTATCCGAAAATCCAGGTGTGGTTGAAGGTGGTCTACGACAGGTAATCCGATACGGTGAACTTCTAAATCTTAGCCGATCCTGCATCTTTGACATCATGCGTATCTATCGAAACCACGATGATGTCAGCATGCGCATACTTGCCATTCGGGCGCTCGGTAACTCTAACGATCGGTGGGCGATAGAATTCCTCGACATGATTGTTGAGTGGGAAGATAATCCTACTCTCAAGAAAACGATACAGGGAGTCGTAAGTGACTTCTGGACTCGCCATGGAGGAAATCCTTATCGGGAGTACGTGTCGCGATTGGATGGACAATAGGGGTCCCGGAAAATTCAACTGCCAGTTCGCTTTTTTTGAGCTGATATTGCTTCCGGCGCCATTAAGTTACCTGCCATCGAAGAATGGTGATGATTGCGGGTACACGAATACGAAAATAAGTTCGGTCGTACGAATAGCGTTCAGGCGCGGCAAGTCGTGGTCCGTGAACCACTAGTTTTCGGGCTTCCGATTGTCTGAAAGGCGGATTGTGCAAATGCACAATCGTGTTGTACAAAATGCGCCCCCGGCAAATTCATGCCGGGGGCGTTTTTTGATGCTATAAGTATCTGTTTCGACCGCGTCGAACAGAAGTTAGTACTACCACTCCACGTCGAAGCGGTCCGCGTTCATCACAGCGTCCCAAGCAAGAATGAAGTCTTCCACGAACTTCTGTCTTGAGTCATCCTGTGCGTATACCTCGGCGAGGGCGCGAAGCTGCGAGTTTGATCCAAAGATCAGGTCGACTCTTGTGCCGGTCCACTTCAGCGCACCTGTCTTACGATCACGCCCTTCGAAGACGTCACCTTTGTCGGAGGCAGGTGTCCACTTCGTACCCATGTCACATAGATTGACGAAGAAGTCGTTGGTTAGAACGCCTGGCTGGTCAGTGAACACTCCATGCGATGACTGCCCGTAATTGGCACCCAGTACACGTAAGCCACCGATCAGTACCGTCATTTCGGGAGCGGTCAATGTTAGAAGTTGAGCCTTGTCGACGAGCAACTCTTCTGCAGATACTGAAAAGTCACTTTTCGTATAGTTGCGGAATCCATCAGCGACGGGCTCCAGCACATCGAATGAGTCGACATCAGTCTGCTCCTGCGACGCGTCCATTCGGCCGGGAGCAAACGGTACGACGTAGCCGAATCCGCCCTCCGAAGCAGCCTGTTCGATAGCCGCATATCCGCCGAGCACAATCAGGTCAGCAAGCGATACCTTCTTTCCACCTTCCTGTGCACCGTTGAATGCACTCTGTATACCTGTCAGCGTGTCCAGAACCTTCGCGAGCTGCGCTGGCTGGTTCACTTCCCAGTCCTTCTGCGGGGCAAGACGGATGCGGGCGCCGTTGGCACCACCACGCTTGTCCGAGCCACGGAATGTCGACGCGGAAGCCCAGGCCGTCGAAACCAGTTCGGAGACGCTAAGTCCCGATGCAAGAATAGTCTCCTTCAGGTCCGCGACATCTGCTTCGTCAATCAATTCATGATCAACGTCGGGTATCGGATCCTGCCAGAGAAGTTCTTCCTCCGGTACTTCGGGTCCGAGATATCGAGCCTTCGGTCCCATGTCACGGTGAGTGAGTTTGTACCATGCGCGTGCAAATGCGTCGGCGAATTCCTCGGGGT
>JABDKO010000037.1 GCA_013002165.1 Rhodothermales bacterium
TCGATCTGAATCGCAAGATAAAGATTCTTCTCTATGGTCTCACCCAGAACCAACCCTATTAGCAACGATGCCCTGGAGTATTTCAACACTTTCATGAAAAAGCCGACGATCCCGAACACCAGCGTAATCACGATGTTTATCAGTGAACTGTCCGAAGCGTAGGCTCCTGCAAATATCACTATAACCACCAATGGCACAAGTATGTTCGCAGGTAGCACCGAAAACCTGATCAACGGATTCATAACGAAGATACCCAGCAAAGTACCTATTAAATTGCCCGCTATCACTGTGAAAATCATAAGGAAGACGAAACGGATTTCATGAGTCAACAACTGAGGTCCGGTCTCGAGTCCAAGTATGTAAAATCCACTCAGCGCAATGGCCATGGAAGAGCTGCCAGGAATCCCGAACGCAACTGTCGACGCCAGGGCACCACCCTCCACCGCATCATTCGCTGATTCAGGACCTATGACACCTTCAACATTACCTTCTCCAAAACTTTCTTTATCTCTGGAGCTGTGTTTAGCGTGACCATAGGCAACAAACGACGCAGCAGAACTACCCAATCCTGGAATGGTGCCCATCACCGAACCGATCGCGCTACAACGCAGTACGAGTGGCCACTTGCTGAAGGTGGTACGAATTCCCTGAAGAATTTGCGCGTGAACCGCCTTACCTGACTGTGGCCTTCGTCTTGCCTTGGCTCCGGCATGCTGATCACTCCACAGAGAATACATTTCCGCCAGGGCGAAAAGTCCGAGAATCACGGGCACGAGCGGAACTCCATCGTAGAGCTCTATCAGATCCAGGGTGAACCGTGGCTCATCGGTGAGAATGTCCAATCCAACCATTGAAAGAAACAATCCCATCAGACCTGCGATAAGGCTTCGAGTCAGATCCTCGTACCCCAGTGCGGCCACGAAACTCAGTGCAAGCAGACACAACATGAACATTTCGGACGGCCCTACATGCAACACGAGCATTTTTAACAATGGCAGGAGGAAAGCCAGGACCAATGCCCCAAAGGCTGCTCCTAGAAAACACGCAGACATGGCAGCTCCTACTGCGATACCACCGTTCCCGGCTTTGGCCATTGGCGGCCCATCAAGCAAAGTTGCCGCGTTTTGACCGGTCCCAGGCGTGCTGAACAAGATGGCAGTTAATCCTCCGCCCTGCGCAACGGTGGAATGCACACCCAACAGAAGCGCTATCCCCGCGGCGGTGTCCATGTTGTACAGAAAGGGAATTGCCATAGCCATGGCGAAGTGTCCGCCGAGCCCCGGAATGACTCCAACGACAAAACCAACAGAGGCACCAACCAGCAAGTATGGAAACACCTGCAGGCTTACCGTTAACGCAAGTCCATCGATAAATCCGTGCAGCCATTCCATGTGTAAACGATTCAGGTGTTACACATCAGGCACTGGATACGAATCTCAGCGCGTATGAAAACGTGTACTGGAACTGTCCAGACCGGGCTCGTCACTCATTCACTCGCTTCGAGCCAGCGAGAGCAGTTCAAATCGCAGATCAGTTTCCAGAGCGGCGAAAGATTCCACCAACTGTTGTAGTTCATGCGAGGGTAGAAAAGCCAGGTCTCGCCGTGACTCGGCAGCCAACTGTACAAACTCTTCATCATTGACAGACGACTCGACTACCTGTCTCAAGAATGCCAGCTTCGACTCATCAACGTCAGGTGGTGCCACGATAACTCGTCCTACTTCGTTCAACGCATGCCAGATGTCTACCAGCTTAGCGCCATCAGTGCCACCTCCCAGTGAGTCCAATATCTCACCGGTTGCGGGAATCGCAGGCATGGAGGGGTGTCGATGCGGTCCCAATTGCAATACTATCTTCTCCTGAGCATTCCTGACTCCCTTCATGGCACTGGTAAGTGAGGACCACATTCCGAAAATATCGCCTCTCAGTAATGCCAACCTGGCATCTGAAGAGCTGTTGAAGCCGTGAATTACCTTCTGCTGGATATCCAGAGCATCACCGACGATTCGCGCATCGATGTAACTTCCGGAACCTACTGCAGTGGCCCCCATGAGAAATTCCTGTTCTCCT
>JABDKO010000038.1 GCA_013002165.1 Rhodothermales bacterium
GAGACGATGTGCTTAGTGGTTCCACTGAACTGAGCGATGCCGTACTGCATCTGATCGAAGTTGCGCGTCAGCAATTCGATCGATGTCATCCGTCGTGAAATTCATCGCCTGCCACAGGATCCACATCGGGGGCATTGGTCAGGAACTGCATCATGTCGCCGGGCAAACTCTTGCCCGCTTGTTGTTCAAGAAACGCATCCACAGTGTTCAGCGTACCAATCTTTTCAGCCACCGCTGTGGCAATGAATTGGTTCAATGACACCCCATCAGCTTTTGCCAGTCGCTCAGCGGCCGCTTTCACCGAGTGCGGTAATTTCAGGGGATAGCTACTTTTAGTCATGATTGTTCGTACTCCTGCGCAAAGGCACCAGGGCTCATTAACTGATACCCAAATTGCTCATCCGAGGGTTGAAAGTCTTTCACGTTGAACGTGATCAGATAGTCAGCCCCGCCGTTAACTACACATTCAAGCACCATCTCATCAGCAATATCACGCAGCTGTGGTCGCCACCGGTAATGAGTCTCTACACCAACGGCGGCACTGGCGAACGCTGACAGAAAGGCATCGATGTGTGCCAACCCCAAACCGGTCGCCAATTGATGCTCTGCTCGCTTCAACACCGCTTCGTACTCCAAAAATAGCGGTGTCGTGACCAGCGGAGTCAGTTTTCTGCTTGCGACCCATTGCAGCACTCGGTTACTGGCCCCACGGCGACTGCGCAGCCCAGCCACCAACACGGACGTATCGAGCACTATTTTCATATATCTTATAAGATATCATATGTCATGGGATATTTATCATTAATTTTCTGAATTCCAAAGGTGATGCACGGTGCTCTGGCAAGGCGCAGCGTCGTTCAGTCAGCGGTGTTCTGTTCTATTGTTCGTCCACAAATATCGGATACGAACAGAGAGTTAACCGTTCGTGTCTTTCGGGTACACGATGATCACTTCTCGCCGCTGCCGAAGCTGCGCCAAATGTAGTTTGTCTGTCTGGTTCGGGATGGTAAAATACTGGTTCGTTCCCACCAATAAACCTAGTATTTTGTCCTGCTTGCCTGGGATGAACGCTGGTTCCGGTCAATGAGATAGCGCGGCATACACCAGGTCAAGTCTTGCCGTGTTGAAGCACCGAGTCTACGGGATTACTCGCGGTTGAATTGGGTCGGGCTTTCATTGCCTTAGTGGAAATCGACGAATGAAACCGGGTTGGTCCCTTACCGGCAAGGTCACCTGGTTCACAATCATCGCTGGATCCCGGAGTACAAATCCGCATTATCATATAATACCGAAATCCAAACTGCTATTAATAGAACCTTCCCTAAGTCAGATGATGATGAGTGCGGAACTACCGAATTCGATATGATCCAATACTGTTTGCAAGTTCAAGCCTGAAATTCTACACCTGATATTTTATACATTAATAGGTTGGAATACCGCCCTGCCCTCGCTCAAGGCGACAAGCATTCTCCAAATCGGCATGCTCAATAGCACTCGACAATCGCTCGATACGCACCCGTGACTCTCCAACCGACACAGCGAACTATCGCCTGCTTCAGACCATTTCCCCGACCTGCTGAACTATGCCTCTGGCCTTTGATGCTGGAAGTCCGAACAAGTGCCGTCATCAAGATTGATAGAAGTGGTCAGTATGCGCACCCCCTGATCCACAGATGTCGGATTCATATAACAGGCTGGTGACAACGCCCAGCGTCCCAGGCCGGCCTGCAGAAAACCATGAATACGCAGATGATCGTCTACATTGGGTAACAGCATGTTGAACACCATCCGACGATACAGTCGTCGTCACTGTCGTTCGGAAACTGTGCAATTGCCAGGTTTCCGTGCGCATCCACGACGGACGCAGGGGGTCGTGCCTATCCCAGTGAGGAGCACGGCGCAAGAATAAGGAACGGATCCTCACCTTGATCGATCCACCGGGCACTGTCAAAGAGCCGCATTATACGTGGAGCGTAGATACCACCCTATTTTCAGGATGAGGATACGTTAAGCGTTTCCTGAATAACGAATCATGCGGATGACGTCGCGGTCGACTGTCCGGAAAGGTGCGAACTGCATGGTTCCACGCTGTTTGAGGGCAAGTTGATTCCTGGCGATCCAGAGCCGGAGATAGGCACGATCAAAGCCTTTCGCCCGACAGCAAACACGGTTGCGGAACCGGAAGGCCCGGGTCCTGGTGTGACGCTGGACCGGGATGCGTTAACCTTCTGGCATAGGCACCTGCTTGACAATCGTCCACTGAACCACTTTCATGATCCAGAGCAGCCAGGCGTTATCCGCCAATTACCCTTGCACCAGGAGTGTGTGATGCCTGACGTTAAAACAGATGAAAGCAGTAGCTCAAAATCCCTGCCCTCTCATGCGAAGGTGGTCGTCATCGGTGGCGGTGTCGTCGGTTGCTCCATTCTTTTTCACCTGGCAAAATTTGGCTGGAAAGATGTTGTGCTACTTGAACGTGACGAATTGACTTCAGGTTCTTCCTGGCACGCTGCCGGGCAAATCCATACGATCAGCTCTGATCCAAACATCAGCCGATTGCAAAGCTACACGATAGATCTGTACAAGGAAATCCAGGAAACCAGCGGTCATGACGTCGGGTTGCATATCACGGGCGGTTTCTACGCTGCCTCGAACAAGGAATGGTACAACTACCTCAAGCGGGAAAGATCCAAAGCCCGCTACATGGGACTTGACCAGGAATTCATCAGTCCTCAGGAACTGGCTGAACGTCATCCACTAATCGATCCGAAACACTATTATGCGGCGCTTTGGGATGATCAGGATGGCGATCTCGATCCATCCGGGGCCACCTATGCCTTTGCCAAATCCGCGCGTGTGCACGGAGCGCAGTATTACACGCATACACCGGTTATCGGCTGCACCCAGCGCCCCGATAATAGTTGGGATGTGGCCACTCCCAACGGTTCTATCAATGCGCAGTTCATTGTGAACTGCGGAGGATTATGGGGGCGTGAAGTGGGTCAGTTGGCAGGGCTACATCTACCGATTCAACCGATGGAACATCACTACCTGATTACCGAGCCCATACCGGCGATCGTAGAGCGTATGAAGCAGGGAGAGTCGGGGCGCCTGCCTGCCGGCAGTGATTATGAAGCCAACATCTATTTCCGCCAGGAAGGCCAGGGCATGTTGTTGGGGACATACGAGCCTACTTCCACACCGTGGATGGTTGACGGTACGCCGTGGGATTTTGGTCATGAACTGCTGGCTCCCGATATCGACCGCATCGCCACACGACTCGAGATGTCCTTTGTGCGTATTCCGGCAATCGGCAATGCAGGGATCAAGGACATGATCAACGGTCCATTCACATTCGGGCCAGATGGAAACCCGATGATCGGCCCGGTTCCCGGAATGAAAAATTACTGGGTCGCCGTCGGTGTCATGGCTGGCTTCTGTCAAGGCGGAGGAGTTGGCTTGACGCTGGCTGAATGGATGATCGACGGTGAGCCCTCGATAGATGTGTGGGCTATGGATATCGCCCGTTTTGGTGACTTTGCAACGCCGGATTGGGGGACCATAAAATCCGCCGAGAACTATGAGCGCCGCTTTGTCATGACCTTCCCCAACGAAACCTTGCCGAAAGGACGCATGCAGAAAACTACCGCGCTCTATGATCGCTTGTGTGCCAGGGGCGCGGTGATGGGCCAGAGTTTCGGTCTTGAACATGCGCTGTGGTTTGCTGATGGCCCGGACGATGCTCACGAAGATCCCACCTTCGAACGCAATCGCAGCCATGAATACGTTGCAAGAGAAGTGAGCTCAGTACAACATGCCGTTGGTGGTATCGAAGTCGCCAACTTTGCCAAGCATGAGTTCAAAGGTAGAAATGCACGGGTCTATCTGGACCACGTGCTGGCAGGTTTCATACCCGAACCAGGCCGACTGGCGTTGACACCGATGTTGACCCCGAAAGGGAAGTTGTATGGCGATCTGACTGTTGCCTGTCTGGATGATGAACATTTCCTGCTGTTCGGGTCGGGTGCCATGCAGGAAGCACACAGGCGGTGGTTTGAGCAGGATCTTCCAGACGATGTTCAATTTGCCAATGTCAGTGACCACTGGCACGGCATCGCGTTATCGGGGCCGAAGTCACGGGAGCTACTGGGACGCCTGACTCGGGACGATGTCAGTGGAGACGCGTTGAAATTTCGCGACGTGCGCCAGAGCTTCGTGGCAGGCGTGCCGGTGATCCTGAACAGACTCAGTTTCTCTGGCGAACTGGGTTTCGAAGTGTACTGTCGACCGGAATATTTGCTGCGCCTGTCAGAAGCCATTGAGACTGCCGGCGCCGACCTGGAGTTTAGTTGGTATGGCGCGCGAGCGCTCATGTCAATGAGACTGGAGAAAGGCTGGGGTGTCTGGACCTTGGAGTACCGCCCTGATTTCAATGCCATTGAAGCCGGTATGGATGCGTTTATCAACTGGGATAAGGAGTTTGTGGGCAAGGACGCATCGCTGGTTTTTCGTCAGAAAGAACCAGAGCGAAAACTGGTTGTCATGATTATCGACGTACAGGGAATAGATGTCTCCAACGATGAAGCGATCATGAAAGATGGAGAGGCGATCGGCTACGTAAGCTCAGGGGGTTTCGGTCATCGCGTCGGAAGTTCCATGGCCATGGGTTATGTCTCGACTGAACATGCCGTTGAAGGTTCGACTGTGCAAGTAGAGATT
>JABDKO010000070.1 GCA_013002165.1 Rhodothermales bacterium
GAATTAGCCATATCTACGCATCTCTTTACACCGACGAGCGCGTCATATGGTACTATTCAGACTCTTGAGCAGAACAAAAACGGCCTGGGTCATCGTCAAAACACACGATTCTACTCCATAGAATCGGACTATATTGCTTCAAATTAACCGGAAAACAACAACTAGTGGGTCACTGTGCTTCGTCTATGGCGATGTCTCCCAACTTACTATTACACCGGTCTGGCAAAATAAAGATTCATTCTTCTGACCAGGTCCCGGTTACTCAAATCTCGCAAAGCTAGTTGCCTACAGAGAGTTTACTTTCTTTTCGAGTCGGCTTTTGTAATTGGCGACCTGATTCTTTTTGAAGACACCTTTCGAGCCGAGCCGATCCAGTTTGGCTTTGATTTCGTTCAATGCCGCTGTAGCTGTATCCTTGTCTTCCATTCCCTCAAGTTTCTTCATGAGGGTTCGAGCGGTATTTTTCTGCTGCCGATTACGTTCCCGGCGCGTTTCCGCCTGTCGAACTCTTTTCTCTGCAGATTTGTGCTGAGGCATCGTGGCTCTCTTTACTTAATAATGTGTTTCCCAAAAAGGTAGCATTAAAGGTACGCCAATCCTCTCATTCCTGTCAATGGCTTACTATTAAGAGAGGAAATGATTCACGCGATACTAGAAAACTGGAACCAGTAAGTGCTGGTATCGTTGTGCTACGCCCGCCAATCGCCATAGTGCCGTCATGAAGGCCTTTTTATCGGAGTTTCGAAACGATCCGGACAAGCCAAGGAATGTGATATTCGTTGAGCAGGACGGTCTGGATGCCCCGCGGCAGTACGCCATCATACCGCGAGAACTATGGAAACTTCTTGGAATGCTGGTAGGTGGTGCGGTTACCGTTACTGCGTTGCTGATCGTCTTTACACCTGTTCGGCAACTGATTCCCGGCTACGGGACTGAAAGCATCAGACAGAATGCCCGTTTGAACGCTATTCGTTTAGAGATGCTGGAGGACAGCTTGCAGGTCCAGGGAGATTATATCGCACGTCTACGATTTTTGATTACCGGCGAGATTGAGGATTCGGCTTTCGCTATGGCCTCGTTTGCCGATCCTGATATGGATGAGGATGTACCTTCTTTGCGACCGGTACGATCGACGTCACCTCCGATTGAAGACCGCAGCTTGACCCAGGTGGTAGTAAACGCCTCTCTGGACGATTCGCCTGACGAACTGTTCTCCAATGCGGTAACGTTTCCGTCATTGCCTCCGGTAGACGGATTTCTGACACGCGGTTTCGACGCGGCAAGTAGCCATTTCGGCACCGATGTTGCCGTTCCGGAGGGAACGCCGGTACGCGCGATCGCCGACGGGTACGTCGTTTTTTCAGATTGGACCCAGGAGGGTGGACATGCCGTTGGCGTCCAGCACGCGGCAGGATATATATCCATCTACAAACACAACCTCAGACTCACCAAGCGGGTGGGAGAAAGGGTTCGAGACAGGGAAATTATTGCGGTTAGTGGTAATTCGGGTGAGGTGACTACAGGGCCTCATCTTCATTTTGAACTTTGGCGAAACGGACTCGCTCAGGATCCACGATATTATGTCGTGTCCTGGTAAACCGATACATCTTTATTATGGCAATACTAGGCAACAGAACTACGCAACCCATGGCAAAACAACCCACCCCACCCACATCCAGCACAGTTCCCGGTCAGATCAATATGATTGGCGAAGGAACCGTAGTTGAAGGAACCCTGAAAGCCGACAGCGACATCCGAATCAGCGGACGTGTTGTCGGTAAGGTCGAAGTCGACGGCAAAGTTATCATCGCGCAGGAGGGCTCCGTTGACGGAGACCTGATTGCAACTAACGCAGACGTCGCCGGATCAGTTGAAGGACATATCAACGTAAGCGGACGTCTTATTCTAAAATCGACGGCACGGATTGATGCGGAAATAAAGACCAATCGCCTCGTCGTTGAAGAAGGAGCTGTTTTTGAAGGACAATGCGAAATGGGCAAAATGACCAGCGTTAAAGCGACTGACATCAAGACGTCTATTAGCAATAAGCCGAAAACGGATGACTTCAAAGCCGCATCTGCCGGATGAATCACCGGTCGAATCGATTGATTCGACAAACGAAACAGGATACAAGCCCCGTCACCTTTCGAAAGGTGACGGGCTGAATATCGGACTTACCATAGGTGCCACCATGGCGATATTCGTCATAGGTGGCAACTGGCTGGACCAGAAACTGGGCACCGACCCATGGCTCACACTTATCGGAGCCGTATTCGCCCTCACTTCTATCGTGCTCTACCTGCTCAAGATCGCAAAGCGATAACCCGCATCTTCTAGAGCTAAGCTGCATTAATATCCATATATGCGCATAACTATGTCTAATAGTTGCATATTACCACGATAATATCTATTATATGCGCATAATATGAATCAAAGTACGACTGGATGCCGGAAACGGGCCAACATAAGATCAGGCGCAAGCTGATCCGCAATCTCGTTCGCGAACAGCGGATTGAAAGCCAGGGTCAGCTTTTAGCGGAACTCGCCCAGCGGAATATCTCCATCGGGCAGTCCAGCATTAGCCGTGATCTCGAAGCCCTGAACGTCGTCAAGGTAGATGGTCGGTACACCATAGTCGCAATTGGCGATATCAAGAGCGAAAGTGTGTTGTCGCCGTTGGATAACATTGTACTCGCGGTCTTGTCGGCGGGGCCAAACCTCACGGTACTCAAAACACTACCCGGGGGTGCTCAGCGTGTCGCTCATGCAATCGACTCCATAGACTGGAACGAAGTCGTTGGCACCGTCGCCGGAGATGATACTGTGTTCGTTGCCACAGCTACTTCTTCCGATCAGGATCTCTTCATGGCTCGCATCCGCAGCCGCATCTCCCGATAAAAACATGACAAAACCAATTGTCCTTGCCTTCTCGGGAGGGCTGGACACCTCCTATTGCATCCCATGGCTTACCGAGACCTTTGGTCGGCCGGTAATAACTGTTACAGTTGACACAGGCGGGTTCGACGATGTGGAACGCACGGCCCTGGAGCATCGATCAGCCGAGCTGGGTGCATCAGCACATATGATCGTCGACGCAAACCAAAAACTCTTTGATGATGTAATCCGGTTTCTAATATTCGGTAACGTTCGCAAAGGCGAGGTCTACCCCCTGTCGGTTGGGGCTGAGAGAAGCATACAAGCCGAGGCCGTCGGCAAGATTGCTACCGAAATGGGTGCAGATACTATCGCGCATGGCTGCACCGCGGCCGGAAACGATCAGGTCAGGTTTGAAATAGCTCTTCGAGCACTGTACCCGGAGATCAACATCGTTGCGCCGGTACGAGATTATCCGGTTACACGTGCAGCACAGATCGAATATTTGTCCAGCCGGTCGCTACCGGTTCCTTCACATGGTGCAGCCTATTCCATCAACACGGGTCTTTGGGGCACTACGATAGGCGGCAGCGAAACACTCGGATCCGCAGAGTCGATTCCTGAGCATGCATGGCCGCTTTCCGCTGGAGCAATGCATAGGGTGACAAACGAGAAGAACCTCAGCATCGAATTTCAGAATGGAGTTCCAGTTGCTGTTGACGGTACGCCGATGGATCCCGTCAAATTGATTACTCATTTAAACAGCGTAGCATCGGAATTTGCGATTGGTCGGGGGGTTCACCTCGGAGATACAATCCTGGGCATAAAAGGCCGGGTAGCGTTTGAGGCTCCGGCGGCCGAAACGCTTTTGACTGCCCATCGCGAGCTTGAGAAGCTGGTCCTGTCAGCGAAGCAATTATCAATCAAACAGTTCCTTGCAAATACCTACGGTGAGCTGGTGCATGCGGGTAATGCGCTTGATCCGGTTTGTCGCGATGTGGAAGCGTTCCTGGAATCCTCGCAAAAGAATGTGACCGGAGAAGTGTTCTTGTCACTGCGGCCGGGGCATCTGTTCGTCACCGGATGCGTTTCGCCGTTCTCTCTAATGGATGCATCAAAGTCGCACTACGGAGAGACGACGCGCGACTGGACAGCTCAGGACGCAGCTGGTTTCTGCAAAATATCATCGATATCGGCGGCTCTCCATCAGGTTGCAGCCACGTCGCCAAAAGAACAAGAGGTACAGTCGTGAAGACAGTCAAGCTAGACAAGATCTCGTCAGTTGTCTCGGACTGCAAGTTCTCCCGGGATGTCCGGGTTGTTTCAGACATCCCATGTATTGAAGGCGCCGCCGTTGCCGTGCGCGTACTGACCGACAAGACGAAATACAACATGATCGAACTGCCATCCGGTAGAATGGCAGAGGCAAAAAGGGGAGATATTATCGCCGGCGCCCTGGGTCACCGGAAGGCGTTGTTCGGGTATTCCGGCCATCTTCCTGAATCACTAAAACCCGGTGACAAAATTAGTCTGCTGAATATGGGTGGAGTACTCGGAATATGCGACAGCGTGAATGGCAATTTCGGGCCTCCGTTTGAATGCGAAGTGTTGGGAGCCATACTTGACTTTCCGTTTGTAGGTCAACGCGTTGGCGTCCCTGCGATGGTTGGCAAATGGAAGCTCTTGCCCGCCGAACAGCTGCAATCTGACGCTACCCCGGTGATAGCGATTGCGGGTACCTGTATGAATTCGGGAAAGACGACAGTCGCGGCCTCGATCATCAAGTATCTGGTAGAGCGCGGCTACAATGTCGCGGCATGCAAGGCTACGGGAGTTTCGCTCAGGAGGGATGTGTACGCCATGGCAGACGCAGGTGCATCGATGACATCCATTTTCACGGATTTCGGAGTCGTGACGACAACTGGAAAGGTTGGCGCGTCGGTGGCAGGCAACCTGATCTCGTACCTCTCGGGGAAGAAGCCGGATGTCATTGTAATGGAGCTCGGTGACGGCATTCTGGGCGCGTATGGCGTTGAGGAAATTTTGTTTGACGAGTATGTCAAACAAAACATCGCCTCCCTGATAATGGCGGCAAATGATCCGGTTGGTGCATGGGGAGCTGTCAAGTTACTTCGCGAACGATTCGGCATCGAACCGGCGGTGGTCACCGGACCTGCGACTGATAATGCGGTGGGTACGACGCTTATTCGCGAAACGATGGGCGTGCCGGCGTGGAATGTGAGAGAAGATGGTGATGCACTGGCCGAAGTCGTTCTCGAATCGGTCAGCAGATTCGAGGCTACCGGTAAGACGGCCGGCACGCTGCATGAGTAAAACGCCCGCATATATTCTGGGCGCCAGCGGCTTCGCAGCTGGAGAGCTGCTGCGGCTACTTCACGGTCACCCCGAGATAGAACCGTCGAGGGTTGTCTCGGCATCATCACCAGGCAAGCCAATCGGCGAGCTGCATCCGCATCTGGCCGCGGCTTATCCCGACCTCCTGACAACATCGATTGAGGAGTGTCTTGCCGGACAACCGCCGGGAGAAAGAGTCGCCATTTTCAGTGCGCTTCCTCACGGATTCTCTGCGGCGACTGTCGATGACCTTGTATCATCGCTCAACGGTACCGACATGTACGTCGTGGATATGTCCGCCGATTTTCGTTTTGAAGACCAGTTCACGTTTGAAAAGATTTACGGACTGCCTCATCCGGCGCCCGGAAGAATACCGGACTACGTGTGCAGTATCCCGGAGCACTCCGATCATACGGATCCAAGATTCGTGGCACATCCAGGTTGTTTCACAACCTCGGTAATTATTCCGGTTGTACCACTGATCAAGACTGGCCATATCAAGCACGTCATGGTGTCATCGGTGACGGGAAGTACCGGATCCGGGCGAGATCCGAAACCGACGACTCATCATCCGGTTCGCGCGAACAATTTGTACTCGTACAAACCACTTGCGCATCGGCACACACGGGAAATGGAGATCCTTTCCGGCCGGGCCGGTGGTGGTCAGCTTTCAGTTTCGTTTGTCCCACACTCCGGACCCTTCGCGCGTGGAATTCACTCCACGATTTTTGCTCGGAACGACAATAACATATCGACCGGCGATCTGCTCGAGCTTTTGAATTCCTACTACGATTCATCTCCATTTATATTTGTTACAAACTCGCCGCCAAGGCTGAAAGACGTTGTAGGGACGAATAATTGTCACATCAGCGCACAGGCTGATGACACTACGATTGTTCTGTTCTCCGTAATCGATAATCTGGTCAAGGGAGCAAGCGGTGGCGCGATCCAGTGGATGAACAGGATGCTGGGAATACCCGAAGAAACCGGATTGAAGCATCCAGGATTGGGGTGGTTATGAATACCAAGGACACCGTTTCGAATATTGCCACAAACTCGCTTCTGCCGGTCTACAACTACCTGCCACTGAAGCCAGTACGAGGCGACGGCCTTTACCTGTTCGACGAAAGTGGTCGGCCCTATCTCGATTTCTATGGCGGTCATGCGGTCGCGTTACTTGGCTACAATCATCCCCGTCTGGTAAGCACCCTGACGAAGCAGGCTTCCGAGCTATTTTTTCAGAGCAATATCGTAGCGTTGGACGTCCGGGAAAAAGCCGCAGCAGCCCTGACTGAATTCAGTCAACTGGAGAACCACTCAGTTTTCTTCGTCAATTCCGGTGCCGAAGCAAATGAAAACGCATTACGTCTTGCGTGCAGGGCGACCGGGAAGGATCATGTTGTCGCGTTGAAGGGTGGATTTCACGGCAGAACTGCGGCAGTGGCGGCAGCAACTTCATCCTCCGAGTCCTGGTATGGCTTTCCGTCCAGGCCGTTCAAGACGACGTTCGTTGATCCGAATAGTGTTGAGCAATTGACTGCCGCGATCGGTAGTGGAACAGCAGCGGTTATAATGGAGCCCGTCATGGGTATGGCTGGAGCCGTCTCGTTGTCAAAAGATTTTCTTACCGCTGCAAGGACTGCAGCGGACAATCACGGCGCAGTGCTGATCTTTGATGAAGTGCAATGTGGGATGGGGCGCAGTGGATACCCGTTTGTCGCCAACGAGAAAGAGGTTACTCCCGATATTCTGACTGTTGCGAAGGGAATCGCCGGAGGCTACCCGGCAGCGGCTATGCTCATAAAACATCATCTGTCGGATGTGCCCGGAAAGGGCGAGCTCGGCACAACATTCGGTGGAGCCCCGATGGCGTGTGCGCTGGTCACTGCAGTGATTGACACTATTCGCGAAGAGAATCTCCTTGAAAATGTGCGCTCTGGATCTGCGCAGATCAAAGATACCTGCGTGGTCGGTCCGGTAGAGTCAATATCCGGCTCGGGATACTTACTGGGGCTTCACACAGTAACACCGGCGCGCGAGGTTCAGACAAAGCTGTTGGATGCGGGAATCGTCACAGGTCTGAGCAAGAATCCCAATGTCGTTCGACTTCTTCCTCCACTGACACTGGGAAGTAACGAAATTCAGTTGCTCCATGATGCACTTCAGAAGCTCTCATGATGAACAGCTTTATCAGCCTGTCAGATTTTGATCGCACGGAGATCAAGGAGCTGCTTAAGAGTGCTTCGACACTTGAGCGTGCAACACCACTGGATGCATTGCGAGGCAAGGTCCTCGGCCTTGTGTTTTTTAACTCATCAATTCGCACTCTTGCATCGTTTCAGTCGGCGATGAGCAAACTTGGCGGATCCTCCTTTGTCGTGACGCCCGGTCAAGGTAGTTGGAATCTTGAATGGCGGTCAGATGTCGTGATGGATGGTGATGCAGCCGAACATGTAAATGAGGCGATACCAGTGCTGAGCTCGTACGCGGACGCACTTGGAGTTCGGCTGTTCGGGGGATTGCAAAATATTACTGACACGTTTGGGGATCGTGCCTTCGATGCCATCCGTTCGACTTGTCAGAAACCGTTGATAAATCTCGAGTCGGCCGTTGATCATCCTTGCCAGGCACTTGCCGACTGGAAGACGCTTGACGACTATCAAATCCCCGAGGATGGGAAATTTGTTCTTTCATGGGCAAATCACCCCAGAGACCTGCCTCTTGCTGTACCCGCAGCAGCGGCCACGATGGCTGCACAGCGAGGAATGAACGTAGTAGTCCTGCGTCCCGATACACATGCATTACCGTCATCTCTGGTGAGCAGAATTCAAGGAATAGCCGCATCAAATGGTGGATCCGTTGTTGAGACCGATGACCGCAGGTCTGCCCTTGATGGAGCCAGTGTTCTGTATGGCAAGTCGTGGGGACCGACAGGTCAAATGTTAACAGCAGAGAAAGGAGAGAGGAAAGAGACAACGTATCCGGGTGATTGGACAATTGACTCAGACTGGTTCATGACGGCAGATCGGCGCTGCAAATTCATGCATTGCCTTCCTGTTCGTCGGGAAGTTGTCGTCACAAGCTCCGTCCTGGATTCTCAGAGGTCTATAGTTCAGCGTCAGGCAGCAAACAGGTTGTACGGTCAAATGGCTGTGCTTCACGCAATGCTTTCCAAAGCGTAAACAATGGCGGATTAATCACGCAAATTATGATAAGTATGTATGATAAAATCAGCGTAGTCGGAGCGCTTCAGACGGCAATTCCCTTTGTGGAAAAGTTTCGAGATGCGACATTCGTTCTTAAACTCGGTGGAGCTGCAATCAGGCAAACCGAGGTTCTGCAGTCAATTCTCACGCAGGTTCGCACTCTCCACATCCTCGGTATGCGCCTGGTCATAGTACATGGGGGAGGTGAGCAGGCAACGAGTCTGGCCACTCGACTTGGAATTGAAACGACAATGGTTGACGGGCGCAGGGTTACAGATGATAGCGCTCTCGAGGCTGTTCAACTTACGCTTAATGGACAGATTAATACGTCGATCGTCGCGGCAGCGCGAAGAGTCAAACTCGATGCCGTCGGCCTTAGCGGAGTGTCGTCGTCACTGATCACCGCGACGAAGAGGCCGCCAGTTCAAATTGGAGCGAATGGGAGTAGTCAGCTGGTAGATTTTGGGAACGTGGGTGATGTCTCCACAATTGATGCTCGTATTCTCGAGGAGATGCTTGCGTGCAACCGTGTACCCGTTGTCTCGCCGCTCTCAGCTGACATTGATGGTAACATCTTGAACATCAATGCGGATACTATCTCCGCACAAATTGCTGCAGCACTTGGTGCCGATAAACTAATCTACATGTCAGCCCCGCGGGGATTAATGGTGTCACTCGAAGATGCGTCATCACTGATATCTCTGGTAGACGTGAAGCAGTTGCGAGGGCAGGTTGCTTCGGGGTCCGTTTCGGATGGCATGCTGCCCAAGGTTGCCTCGGCAATATCCGCTATCGATGCCGGGGTCCCGCATGCCCACTTCATTTCGTATGCAATGGAGAATAGTCTGTTGCTTGAGGTGTTAACGAGTGAGGGCTGCGGAACAATGATTGTGTCAGAAGGTGGCGCAGACCTGCCGACATAGCCGCAACATGATCGATGCAACAGAAATAGTCGGATTACACAGAATCCTTGTCGAACTGCCTTCAGTATCTGGCAACGAGGAGGGTATTGCCGATTTCGTTGAGGGTTGGTTGAAAGACCGTTGTAGGCGCGTCCATCGCATAGGGAACAGTGTCGTTGCACTTCACGGCGATGGGCCGTATCTGCTGCTCAACAGTCACCTTGACACGGTACCTGTTTGTGAGGGCTGGTCGCGCGAACCGTACGACGCCCGGGTCGAGAACGGCGTCGTATTCGGACTGGGTTCGAATGACGCGAAAGGAGCGGCAGCTGCGATGATGACGGCATTCGATTTTGCCATCAATAACGGGAACGCCGGTGCGATTGCGCTGGCGCTCGTCGAGGGTGAAGAGACAACCGGCAAGGGAATGACCGCGACCCTCGAATTTGTGAGGGCAAACTCGATACAGATTGCTGCTGCCGTAATTGGCGAACCAACTAACCTCGAGATTGCTGTTGCTCAAAAAGGCCTGCTCATACTTGAGCTTGTAGCAGAAAGCACTCCATGTCACGCTGCGCGAGCCACGCAGCTCGGAGTAGAGAACCCAATCCTGGCCCTGGCTGAAGACATTGTCGCTGTCGGTCGATTGACATGGCCGGATGTCGACCCATTTCTTGGTCCGCTATCCCTTCAACCTACTATTGTGCAAGGAGGAACTGCCAGGAACCAGGTACCGGGTATTGCCAGTGCCATTCTTGACATACGGTCAACAAATGCCTACTCGCATGATGAAATAATTCAGCGGATTCAAAAAACGATTCGCGGTCGATTGAACACAGTCAGTTCTCGTCTCGAACCTGTGGCCACACCTGAATCTGCAAATATTGTTTCGGCAGCGCGGACAGCAAATCCCGAGTCGGAGATCTTCGGTTCAGCGACGATGTCGGACATGGTCTTCGTCAAAGGTATTCCCGCTGTTAAAGTTGGTCCCGGTGTCAGCGAGAGATCACACACCCCGGATGAGTACATCTCGACGAACGAACTTGTCGGGGGTGCCAGTTTCTACGTGCGGCTGATTCAGGAATTCCACAAGCTCGAGAATGCGAAAAATGAAAACAAGCGGGTGATTGTATGAAGCGCTTATGGGACAAAGGTGCCGCTGTTGATGACATGATTCTCCGATTCACAGTCGGAAGCGACTACGTCTTCGATAATCGCCTTGTCGAGTATGATGTCAGAGCATCCATTGCACATGCGATGATGCTACGGGACAAAGGGTACCTGACCGCTGAAGAGTTCAGGCAGATCGAAACGGGCCTCATTGCAATCGGTGAACAACATGCGAACGGAGGTTGGAAGATTTCTCTGGAAGAGGAAGATGCTCATACAGCGATAGAGAACCGTCTTGTGAAAGAAATCGGTGATGTTGGCAAGAAGGTACACCTCGCCCGCTCGAGAAATGATCAGGTGCTGGCTGCTCTGCGACTGTATCTCATGAATGAGATCGAGGTTGTTTCGGGAGCTGCAAAAAAAGTGATAGAAGCGCTGGAAATAATCGTCAAGGAGCAGGGCGATGTCGTACTTCCCGGTTTTACTCATATGCAGCAAGCCATGCCAAGCAGCGTTTCACTATGGGCAGGCGGATTCGTTCGCGAGTTGCGAGACGATGTGGATGGTCTCCGGAGGACACGATCACGAGTGAATGTTAATCCTCTCGGATCCGTTGCCGGATACGGAGCCGGACCTCTCGACATCGACCGAGAGGCAACAGCACGTAGTCTGGGGTTTGATTCCGTCCAGAGTCCCGTTACGTCGGTTCAGCTTTCGCGCGGCAAAGCCGAGGCTTCGGTTATCTTCGAACTGGTCCTGCTAGTTAACGACCTCGGAAGGCTGGCTGCCGATCTGGTTCTGTTTTCTACCAGTGAGTTCAGCTATGTTCACCTGGCCGACTCCATTACTACGGGATCATCTGTCATGCCGCAGAAACGAAACCCGGATGTGTTTGAGTTGGTGCGCGCCCGGTCAGCACAAATACCGGCATGGCTTGCGGAGTCGCTCAATATTTGCAACAAGATGACCTCGGGATATCATCGAGATATGCAACTCCTGAAAGAGCCATTGCTACGTTCGATCGACGTTGCCACCTCCGTGTGCGACATTATGGCTCACGCACTGAATGAGATCCGGTTTACGCCGGAGAGTATCAGGGTTGACAAATCTATCTTTGCAGCCGAACTCGCATATGAGATGGTCGTCCGTGATAACATCTCATTTCGAGATGCCTATCGCATTATTGCAGAGTCCAAACCATGGGAAGGATCAGTTAAATGATGGTCGGAAAATCGACCACGACCCGTTCATTTAGAATTCACCTTCCTTTTATCAGAAATCACCAGGATTTGCCGATCCGGCGGACCCAAAGTGCGTAGTTTTGCGCTGCTCACGCCTCTTATGCTCCTTCTGGACAACTGACAATGCCACATGAGTGATGTGACCACTGCTGTTGTTTATGGCGTCGCGCTTGGCCTGGTGTACGGCGCTTCAAGTTACTTGACATTTTTACTGGCGATGAAAAGACCGGGTGTTCAATTCATCGTCATCTCCCTTGGCGGGATGCTGCTTCGGATGATGCTGGCTTTTATTGCCATCGCGGTCCTGACACGAGTATTAGATGTATTAGAGCAGCAGTTCTTCATGGGATTTCTGGCGACGTTCATTATAGTGTTGCCAATCGAGATTGGCGCCATGCACTATGGTGTCGGCGTTCATAACAACGAAAAGACTTCCAACGAGGTCACTTCTTGACAGTATTCTACCGATCAATATTAACGGCATTCCTCATGCTCGTCATCGCTGTTCCAGCGATGTCTGCAGTCGTTCCTGCAGACGACGAAGAGGAACTGGATGCTGTGCACCACGTCGCGGATGGTGACTACCTGGACTTTTCTCCGTTCGGAAAAGTCTACCTGCCCCGGATTTTTCTCATTCGAGATGCCGACGGCGGTATCGGTATTAATTTTTTCGGATCGACAAAGAAAGCGCTGGCATCGGGAGCCTATCACTTCGAAGATCTGCATGCGGCAGC
This sequence comes from Rhodothermales bacterium, assembly GCA_013002165.1. Classification (GTDB taxonomy): domain Bacteria; phylum Bacteroidota; class Rhodothermia; order Rhodothermales; family JABDKH01; genus JABDKO01. The sequence continues at coordinate 12,423 of JABDKO010000070.1, forward strand.
CGATGATCACTCCGACGACGAACACGCCGGAGAAACCGAAGCTGACGACCATTCGGATGATTCCCCAGCATCAGACGCCAGCGCACAGGATGCAGGGCATGATGATGCGGCTGATGCCGGTCACTCCGAAGATGGAATTCTCGTGCCGGTAGAAGGCGACCTGCTGCTTGATTTAAGCATAACGCGTCATCTCGTGTTCGTATGGTTTATCGCCCTGCTTGTCATAGTGATCTTTTCATGGATGGCTCGTCGCTACGCGGCCGGTATCGGATCCGATACGGCACCGCAGGGAAAAGTACAGAATGCACTCGAGGCATTTATCACGTGGGTCCGCGATGATATTGCCCGTCCGAATATCGGGCCAAAAGCGGACAAGTATGTTCCGTACCTCCTGACACTGTGGTTTTTCATTCTGGGCGCCAATCTTATCGGCCTGGTACCCCTCGGCGCCACGAGTACGGCGAATATCACCATCACCGCAGTTCTGGCAGTGTTTACGTTTGTCGTAACGAATGCCAGCGGTACGAAGGACTACTGGAAACACATCTTCTGGCCACCGGGAGTCCCGCTGCCGGTGAAGTTTGTTCTGGTACCTATCGAGTTCATCGGGATATTCATCAAGCCGTTCGTTCTGGCTGTTCGACTGTTTGCCAACATGACTGCAGGTCACCTGGTGATTCTGAGTCTGCTCGGTTTGATCTTCTCGTTCAAGAGCTATTTCGTAGCTCCTGTGAGCGTTGGATTTGCCCTCTTTATCTACCTGATTGAAGTGCTCGTAGCCTTCCTTCAGGCATACATTTTTGTTATGCTCTCAGCTCTATACATCGGGACAGCGGTAGAAGAGCACGACCATCACGATCATGGTCATGGAGAATCACATGATCATTCATTAGAAACTGAACCAGTTCTCGCAGGGTGATCTGGTTGTCAATTTGTTACCCTGAACACGGAAATCACTTAATTAAAAAGATATAGTTAGCATGGATCCATTAGCAATGGCATGGTTAGGCGCGGGAATCGGCGCCGGTCTCGCGGTTTTAGGTGCAGGTATTGGCATTGGTCGCCTTGCCGGACCAGCCATGGAAGGTACTGCCCGTCAGCCAGAGGCTGGAGGGGACATCCGTACGACAATGATTATCGCCGCAGCCCTTATCGAGGGTGCAGCGTTCTTCGGTCTGATCATCTGCTTCTTCCTTCAGGGTAAAGCTTAAGTTTGATTGACCGGTCCGTGTTTCGGCCGACGGCCGACCCCACCGGGTCGGCCGCATCGGCGTTTTGAAAACACGGACGGTGTCACGGAAATAAACACACGACGACATGAATCCAATACTGGCGGTAAATCTGCTGAGTCCGAACTTTGGACTCTTCTTCTGGATGACAGTAACGTTTCTGTTGCTGTTGTTCGTGCTTCGAAAGATCGCTTGGGGCCCGATTACTAAAGCCCTGATCGAACGGGAAGAGAAAATCGACGCCTCCATCAAGAGCGCGGAAAATGCTCTGGCCGAGGCGAAGAAGATTCAGGCGGATAACGCCAAGGCACGGCGTGAGGCCGACCAGGATGCACAGCGCATTCTGAGAGAAGCTCGCGATGCATCGGAGCAGCTTCGCGCTGAAGAAGTGGACAAGACCCGCTCTAAAATCCAGGCAATGCAGGAGCAGGCGCGCGTAGAGATTGAACGAGAGAAGGAGAGTGCCCTGAACGAACTTCGCGCAGAGGTTGCAGACCTTGCCATCCAGGCAGCTGAAAAGATTCTCGACGACAGTCTCGATCAAAACCGTCAGAAGCGACTTGTCGCATCATTCATTGATGGACTGGGAAGAAACTAGAGCAGGATAGTCAATGAGCGATTTACTTGTAGCAAAACGCTATGCCAGCGCATTGTTTGACCTTGCTTCTCAGGAGGGTAGGCTGGGTCAGACCGATGAGGATATGGAGATGATCGCTGCGACGATGAGTGGTTCGCCCGAGCTCGTACGCGTGTTCGAGAGTCCGATTGTGTCCAGAGCCAGAAAAGAAGCGATCACCCGGGAGCTTTTTTCTTCACGGATAGGTCCGGCTACAAGCGATTTTCTGTCGATGCTCATCTCCAAGCGGCGGGAAAATATTTTTCCGGCGATCATTGAGGCTTATCGCGGATTGAGGGACGAGCAGCAAGGTATAGTCGAGGCTTCGGCTCGATCGGCAACGACGCTCTCTGCGGAAGAAGAAGACAAACTGCGTTCGTCACTTGAGCAAGTGACCGGAAAGCAGGTTCGACTGAAGATGGAAATCGACGAATCGCTGATCGGCGGAGTAACTGTCAAGGTGGGTGACACCGTCTATGACGGGAGTGTCAAGCATAAACTTGAAGATCTTAGAACAACGTTCAGGATGCATTCAACCGCATCTTCTAACTGATAAAAATTTTGGGCGCTCTGCGCCTGTACTTGTTGAAAAGCAATAACTATGGCAACAGCAATTCGACCAGATGAAGTAACCGCCGTTCTGAAACGAGAACTGGGTGGGTTCGAAGCGGGCACTGATGTGTACGAAGTCGGCACCGTGCTCCAGGTTGGAGACGGCATCGCACGAATCTATGGACTGACTAACGTGCAGTCGGGCGAACTGATTGAGTTTCCGCGCTCTGGCGTGAGCGGAATGGTTCTGAACCTCGAAGAAGATAATGTCGGAGCTGTGCTTTTCGGCGAATCGGACTCGGTAAAGGAAGGCGATGAGGTTCGTAGGACGAAGAGGATTGCATCGGTCAACGTCGGAGAGGGCATGATCGGTCGTGTTGTCGATGGGCTTGGCCTGCCGGTAGACGGACGCGGACCAATTGGCGGCGAAACATTTGAGATGCCGATCGAGCGTAAAGCTCCAGGCGTAATCTTCCGTGAGCCTGTTAAGCAACCCCTTCAGACGGGTATCAAGGCGATCGATTCAATGATCCCGATTGGGAGAGGACAGCGTGAGCTCGTAATTGGTGACCGTCAAACAGGAAAGACTGCAGTTCTCATAGACACGATCATCAATCAGAAGAGCACTCACGAAACTGATGAGCCGGTCTTCTGCATCTATGTTGCCGTCGGACAAAAGAATTCCACGGTTGCGCAGGTCAAGGCTGCACTTGAAGAAAACGGAGCAATGGATTACACGGTCATCGTGAATGCGCCTGCCTCCGCGCCTGCCACGATGCAGTACCTTTCTCCCTTTACCGGTGCATGTGTTGGAGAGTTCTTCCGCGACACCGGACGGCATGCTCTGGTTATTTATGACGACCTTTCCAAGCAGGCGGTGGCGTATCGACAGGTTTCTCTTTTGCTCCGACGTCCACCGGGACGGGAAGCGTATCCGGGTGATGTTTTCTATCTCCACTCAAGATTGCTTGAGCGGGCGGCAAAGGTTATTGACAAGGATGAAGTTGCCCAGCAGATGAACAACATTCCAGATTCGCTGAAGGGCATGATCAAGGGTGGTGGTTCGTTGACAGCGTTGCCGGTTATTGAAACGCAGGCTGGTGATGTGTCGGCCTACATTCCGACGAACGTTATCTCAATTACTGACGGGCAGATCTATCTTGAATCAAACCTGTTCAACGCAGGTATTCGCCCGGCTATTAACGTCGGTATTTCCGTGTCCAGGGTTGGCGGTAACGCACAGATCAAGGCCATGAAAAAAGTAGCCGGTACATTGCGTCTTGATCTCGCGCAGTTCAGGGAGCTCGAGGCGTTCTCCAAGTTCGGTTCCGATCTGGATGCTGCAACACAACGTCAGCTTCGAAGGGGCGAACGCCTCGTCGAGATTTTGAAGCAGGGTCAGTATGCGCCGGTTTCTGTTGAGGACCAGGTGGCCGTCATTTACGCCGCAACAAATGGCTATATAGACTCCGTACCTGTCGAACGCATTGAAGAGTTCGAAAAAGAGTTTCTCGAGAGAATGCATCTGAAGCATGGTGCTCTCCTGAAGGATCTATCTACATCAGGCACGATGAGTGATGAATTGATCAACGCATTCAAAACTGAAGCCGAAGAACTCGTGTCCCTGTATACAGAATCGTAAGCCGGGCGGCTAATTTTTATGGCAAGTCTTCGAGACATACGAAACCGCATCTCGTCGGTTAAAAACACGCAGCAGTTGACGCGGGCCATGAAGATGGTTGCCGCAGCCAAGCTTCGTCGTGCACAGGAACGCATCTTTTCTACGCGTCCGTATGCGTACAAGATTGGCCAGACAATCGGACACTTGAAAGCCCATGTAGATCCGGGTGCTCATCCGCTATTCGAGCAACGGCCCGAGATTCAAACTGTCCTGATGGTAATAGTCACTGCAGACCGAGGTCTTGCAGGAGCTTTCAATGCTAACATTATCAAGTTGGCGGAGCAGACTATTGAGCAGAATTATGCGGAATACAAGCAGTCCGGAAACTTGCTGCTCATGTGTATCGGTCGAAAAGGGCACGATCATTTCAGGAATCGTGACTATAAACTTGTCGGTGATTACCGTGGCACTTTCGATTCGCTCGAGTTCAAAACTGCGAACAATGTTGCTGACCGATTGGAAGACGGATATCGAAAAGGTGAGTGGGACGAAGTTGTCTTGTTGTACAACGAGTTCAAGAATACCATCTCCCAGAACCGAATTGCCGAGCCGTACCTGCCGGTTCCTGCCCACCAGTTCGTAACACCTGTTATGGAACTCGAAGGCAGCACGGTTCCGGATGAGCACGACGGCTCGCTCGACTACATTTTTGAGCCATCTCCCGGCGCAATCCTGGATATGATAGTGCCACAGTACCTGAGCTTTCAGGTGTGGCGTGCTCTTCTGGAGTCAAATGCGTCAGAGCAGGGAGCAAGGATGGTGGCCATGGATAATGCGACATCGAACGCCAGAGAGTTGCTGAAAGATCTGACCCTGTCGTACAATCGGGCTCGTCAGGCTGCCATCACCAAGGAGCTTATCGAGATAACGAGTGGTGCAGATGCACTCGAGGCATAGAGCGCAACCGGCAAAGGCTCTTGCGCGTTGAACTCGAACCAATTATTATTGCGCTCTGAATATTTTCTGGCACGAACGTCGGGAAGATCCGGGGAGAGGTGGCCGAGTGGCTGAAGGCACAGGTTTGCTAAACCTGCATACGGGTAAACCGTATCGAGGGTTCGAATCCCTCCCTCTCCGCACCATGTCTTGTTGCTTGCCGACAGGTTATACGTCGCAGAGTATAGATTCTGCGTCGCCACCGGAGGGGTGGCAGAGCGGTTGAATGCACCGGTCTTGAAAACCGGCATACCTTCGCGGGTATCGTGGGTTCGAATCCCACCCCCTCCGCTATCCTGTCGATTCTCACCATGGATCGCATAATCCTTAGCACTCCGCTACATGCCTGAAAAGTTCTTATTCGTATCGCTGGATGGTCTGATAACAGACATAGCCTGGCAGGTTGTCCGCGAAGGGCACGACGTCCGGTACCACATAGCGAACAAGGATTTGAGTGAGGTCGGCGACGGCTTTATTCCCAAGGTCGCTGACTGGCGGGACTCCGTCGATTGGGCCGATATCATTGTATTCGACGATGTACTGGGGCAGGGCACGAAGGCAAAGAAACTACGAGACTCAGGCAAGGCTGTCGTCGGCGGGACTCCGTATACCGATCGACTGGAAGATGACAGAAGTTTTGGTCAGCAGGAACTCCGGCGGTTCGGTGTACCGATTCTTCCTTATCACGAATATACCTCGTTCGACGAAGCCATCCAGTTTGTTCGACAGAATCCAGCACAATATGTCGTCAAGCCGAGTGGAGATGCCCAGAACTTCAAGCAACTCCTGTTTGTCGGGCAGGATGATGATGGATCAGATATTATCCAGGTGCTGGAAAGCTACAAGAAAGTCCACTCCAAGAAGATCAAGGTGTTCCAACTTCAGAAGCGCGTATCAGGCGTAGAGGTTGCAGTCGGTGCCTTCTTCAATGGCAGTGAGTTCATCTACCCGATCAATATCAACTTTGAGCACAAGAAGCTCTTCCCGGGCAACATCGGACCGTCGACCGGTGAAATGGGAACGACGATGTACTGGAGTGAACCAAACAGGTTGTTCAACAAGACTCTCCAGAAGCTGGAAGGGATACTTCGCGATGAGCACTACGTCGGATACATCGACCTGAATTGCATCGTCAATTCTCGTGGGATATTTCCGCTCGAGTTCACAACCAGATTTGGTTATCCGACCATCAGCATCCAGCAGGAGGGGATGACCACACCGATCGGCTCACTCTTTCTTTCATTGGCCCGCGGAGAGAAAGTGCCGTTAAAAGTTCGCAACGGTTTTCAGGTCGGAGTTCGTGTTGTTGCACCGCCGTATCCCTACCGCGACAAAAGGCTGTTCGAGCAGACGTCCAAGGATCAGGTGATCATGTTCAAGAAACCATCGTTGGATGGTATTCATATCGAAGATGTACGAAATGTCGACGGCGAATGGCTAATCTCGGGCGACTCGGGTGTCGCACTTGTTGTGGTCGGAACCGGACAGTCTGTCCGACAGGCAAAAACGCAAGCGTATTCCCGGATCAAGAATATTGTGATTCCGAACATGTATTATCGAACTGATATCGGAGATCGATGGCTTGAGGATAGCGACAGACTTCATACATGGGGCTATCTACGTGCGATATAGCCTGCTTGCATCATCCAATATTGTCGTTGACAATAAAGTACATTGCGCAGGAATGAATCGCATTCCACGAACGTCTAATACCCGGTTGGAGTCGGTCGACGCAAGGTACCCTTGTAACAATTTATATGGCCATGCGTCTACTGCCACGACGGTTCCACGGACCCACGGCAACCGAAGACTCACAACAACGCGTTTGTTGCACTCATCCTGAAACTACTACTTTGATACGTTCAACTCCCCTAGTTGCTGTTCTTTTGTTCGCGGTTGCGTTTTCTGCTCAAGTTGTCACCGCACAAGAGACGATCCGTTTTGAAGATGCTATAAACATTGCATTGGATAAAAACATTGATCTTCAGAAGGCCGCAAATCAGCTCGAATTACAACGGAGTAATGTCCTCCGCGAGAAAGGCGATTTCCTGCCAAACCTGAATTTGAGTACTCGACCCAATCGAAGCTGGGGTCTGACTTTTGACCAGAACTCAAGTCAGCTTATTTCCGAGCGAAGCGACCTTATCAGCTTCGGCGCTAACAGCAGCATGACCATATTCAACGGCTTCGACGACATGTCGTCGTATGCCAGCGCGAAGTACCTGCTTGAGGCTGATGAGTATGCGTATGACCGCGCGCAGCAGACGGTCTTCTTCAACGTGATTCAGGCCTACCTGCAGGTCATCCTTGATCAGGAACAGGTACAGATTCGCACTGAGGATGTGGAGTCTCAGGCACAGCAGCTGGCCCGAATACAGGAGTTTACCAGACTCGGCGCGAGACCGATTTCGGATTTATATCAACAGGAAGCGGCAACCGCCAATAGCGAGTTACTTCTTCTCGAAGCCGAACGTGCTGTGCAACTCAGCGACATCCGATTGATACAGGTGCTCGAGTTGGACCCATTGCAGGACTATTCGTTTATTGCTCCACCGAGCGACTCACTGGCATTGGGAATCGTCAACTATGACCTTGATGCACTACTGGCACGGTCACTTGAGAGCAGACTCGACCGGATGGCGCTTAGATCAGAAATAGCAGCTGCCAGTCAAGATATTCGGTCGGCAAAGAGCAGTCGCTATCCAACGGTAAATGCATCAGCCGGAGCGAGTACAAGCTACTTTAGTCTACGACAGCAGCCGTTGCTTGACGCAAATGGCGCTCCGATCATAGACTCGGAAGGCAACGTCGTCACTGAAACGATTCCATTTGGCGATCAGTTTTCCGATAACCGCAACTGGTCCGTCGGGTTTAATGTCAGCGTACCAATATTCAACGGGTTCCAGGTACGAAATGCGGTCGACAGAGCCAAGATCACTCACCGGAACCGAGCGCTGGACTTGCAGAATCTGGAGCAAAACATAGCTCTCGAGGTTCGACAGGCGTATTTGGACTATCAAACTTCTGCAAAGCGACTCGATGTAACCGAAAAACAGCTTCGGTCGGCAACCCAGGCAATTGACGTCGAGCAGGAACGGTATAATGTGGGTGCCTCGACGTTGGTTGAACTGCAGCAGGCCAGGGCGTCATTTGTTGATGCGGCTAGTCAGAGGGCGCAGGCCGTTTTTCAGTTCGTCTTCCAGTCAAGGGTTATTGACTACTACCTGGGTGTCCTTGATCCACAAGATGCCGTAATCAGATAGAGTCTTGGCGCGTAGCCGCCACCTCAATATCTTCGTATTAAAGTAATTCCAATCCCCGGGACTATGGCAAAAAAGAATAACCCAACACGCAAGCTGTTGGTCATTCTCGGTATTCTGGCAGTACTTGCTGTCATCATTATTGTAGTCATAGCGACCAGCGGAGTTTTCAGTAGCGGCAACCGGGCGATTGACGTCGAAACCGAAGAGGCTCTAGAAAGGAATATCACTCAACTGGTGACAGCTTCCGGGAAGGTTCGACCCGAAATCGAGGTTAAGATCAGTCCGGATGTATCCGGTGAGATTGTAGAGCTTCGCGTCAAGGAAGGTGACATCGTCAATAAAGGCGAGTTGCTCGTCCGGATCAAGCAGGACGATTACATCTCCCTGGTCGAGCAAGCGGAAGCCGGCGTATCGCAGGCGAAAGCGACTCAGGCGCAACAGCGCGCGAGCATGCTGAATGCAGAACTGGACCTGAATCGACAAACAGCTTTGTATGAAGCCGATGCAATTTCAGAAGGAGAGCTGCAGACAGCCCGGACACAGTACGATGTGGCAGTAGCGACGCATGAAGCATCGGTATATGGTGTGCAGAGCGCCGAAGCACGACTCCGGGAGTCTCGAGAGCGTCTTGCCAAGACTACGATCTATGCACCCATGAGTGGGACGGTTTCCAAGCTTGATGTAGAGTTTGGAGAACGTGTAGTTGGTACGAGTCAGATGCAGGGAACGGAAATGATGCGCATTGCCCGGCTCAACCAGATGGAGCTGGAGGTGGATGTGAACGAGAACGATGTCGTCAATATCGCTCTGGGTGATTCAGCACTGGTTGAGATAGATGCCTACCCTGATCGAAGTTTCAGAGGCATCGTGACAGAAATCGCGAACTCAGCCAGAGTGACGGC
>JABDKO010000077.1 GCA_013002165.1 Rhodothermales bacterium
TCTGAGGATGGATCGTATTTGTGGCCGTACGTGATTTACACGACGGTAGGCCAACCGAGCACACAAGCATTTGAAGCGCGTGACGTACAAGGCCAACCGGTAGCCGGGACAATTGAATTCTTTGGCTACGATACCTCCCATATCACCATCAATGCCGATGGAACTGTGACGGGTCAACAGGAAGACAGCATCAGTACAGATTATTCAGGGACGCGCGTTTGGGCCAGAGTCGATGGAGATACACTTCAGTACCCGGCTCACGTTAAGGTCCTGTCACAGACATACAACTTTGACTATATAGAGGTGGACGGCGGTAACGTCACGCTCTACTATCCACGGTCGATTGACGGAACAGATTATCAGAGTCTCGTCGAGCAGTACGATTATCTGGATTTACTCGATCAGGGCTATGAAGTCGAGAAGTTTCTCACAAACTCGGTGCCTCATGGTGGACAACGTCAGATAGTGACGATTGAGCCAGAGGAAGACTACGATTTCCGACACTGCCGTAATCTCGTCGGAACCCTGCGACTGACATACGAGATCGGCGGGAGCGATTTTTCGAACTGCTTTATGATACCGTATCTGCCAGGTAAGTCACCCAGGACAGATGTTGTGTACCACGAATTCGGCCACGCCTTTCAGTTGGAATCAAATGTATACGCACGGTCGATGGGCAACAACTTCATTTATACTGAAGCATGGGCAAACCTCATGTTTACCGCGGTCCCACAGATATTTAACGAGGACCCGGCATCGTTCCCACTGAGTCCGAGTGCGGTCCAGGCCTCTCAGGCAATGTATGACTTCAAGGTGGATCAGCAATCGGGTCGATTTGACGATTGGATAGCGAGTGGTGCTGCACTCAGTGACCTTAACTCCAACATTGTCCATGGTATCGCACTTCACCATCGGGGAGATCGACCAGTCGAGTTTTACCAACGCTTCTTTCTCCTTTTTCAGAACGAGTTTGAAGACGATCTGAACGACATACTGGAAGCTGTCGAGTCTAACGATTCCACGGGTGTTCACACGTTTTTTGCCGCTCAGTTGAGCGCTGTCGTACAACAAGATCTTCTGCCCACATTTCGCGATGACTACAACTATCCACTAGATTCTGATCTGTTCGATACAGCGTTTGACCGATTTACACAGATTCTGGATGCCAGTATATTTACGGATGTCGAAGAAATCGGCGGTTTTGCTGCGGGATCATTCGACGCTCACGTCTTTCCAAATCCGGTCATCTCCGAGGCAACCTTCCGCGTCGATTTTGAACTGCCCGGACCAACGAAGATTGATGTGTACGATTCAATCGGACGTCGCATCTTGAGGACGCAGATCCAGGATCAGAGTCGCAACGTTTCGTACCGAGCCGATTTCTCGAGTTTTCCAGCGGGCGTCTATTTTTACCGCGTATCTCGAAACAGCAGCAGTACTTCGGGGTCTTTCGTGCTTAGCCACTAGCTGGTCGGCCGGCAGCCGGCTCGTCCAGCCACAGAGTTATTCTTCCTGATTCAGGTTGAACCTTCGAAGCGGGATTTGTCGCTCTCCCCGATTCCTGGGCTTTCCGGTACTCTGAAATCGCACCCGATTTTGTTGATCCTGTTACAAGGAAGTGAATATCCCTGGCAGCATTTAATACGGGTAGCGTGACGGTGACACGACTCCGCGGTTCATCGGGAGACATTGCAGCAGAAACAAGCCTGTCATTGACCGCAAGGGCGGAATCTCCCGGAAAAAGAGATGCCGTATGCCCGTCGGCACCCATTCCAAGGAGAACGAGGTCGAAACGCGGTACGGAACCGATCGACCATAGTCGCAGCTCCTGCTCATACGCCTTTGCAGCTTCCTCTGCCGATGGGTAATCAACGGGAATCGGATGAATCTGTGCACGTCGCATGTCAGTCCGTGAAAAGTACGACATGGCATTCGCGAAGTTTGACGCGCTATTGCTCCGCGGGACAAAACGTTCGTCGGCCCAGAAAATGTGCAGCGAGTCCCACGGAATATGATCGGCAGCAGCTTCGACTAAATACTTGAACAATGGAACCGGTGTGCTTCCTCCAGACAGTAGAAGCGAACAAACGCCTTCCTCAACCACGACGGTGTTCACTTTGGAGATCAATCGGTCTGCGAGCCCGAGGACTGTCTCTTCGGGCGATTTGAAGACGTGTATGTCGGGCTTTACGACAATGTCCATGCATCATCCCCCCTTTCAAGTAGCTGGTCGGAGGCGGAGGGTCCCCAGCCTCCAGCACGGTATGGATAGACATTCACGTCCAGCTCGAGCAACGGCTCGTACAATTCCCAACTATGTTCTACTTCGTCCGATCTGACGAACAGTGTTTGATCATTTGTCAGGATATCATGCAGTAGCGTTTCGTATCCGTCGGGGAGCCGTCCAAATTCCTCGGCGTATTGGAAACTCAATTTCTTGGACTGAATCAGGGCTGTTTCGTTTGGGGATTTTACCTCAAAACGCAAATCAAATCCCTCGTCGGGTTGCAGCGTGAGTACAATTGCATTCGGACTAACTTTCGCTGAATCGAAAGGCTCGAACAACGTTACCGGTGGCCGTTTAAAGTTAACGGTAATCTGTGTCAACCGCTGCTTCATCCTCTTGCCGGTTCGCACATAAAATGGAACTCCCTGCCAGCGCCAGTTCTCGATATGGAGCTTCAACGCGACAAATGTTTCTGTATTGGAACCCGGTACGACTCCATCTTCGTGGAGATAACTCTTGACCGTCTCATCGCGAACGTGTCCAGCCGAATATTGACCAAATACGACATCCTCTTCTCGAATCGGAGCTATCGCCTGTAGGACTTTTACCTTTTCTGATCTGACAGAATCTGCCTTTAAACTGACCGGGCTCTCCATTGCTGTCAGCGTTAAGAGCTGCGTCAAATGATTCTGTATCATGTCGCGCAGGGCACCCGCCTGATCGTAATATCCAGCCCTGGTTCCGACCCCTACCGATTCAGCGACGGTAATCTGTACATCCTTAACCCTGTCGCGATTCCAGACAGATTCGAAAATGGGATTCGCGAATCTGAAAACCATCATGTTTTGAACTGTTTCCTTTCCCAGGTAATGATCTATACGATAAACCTGGGATTCGTCAAAGTGCTTGTGCACGATGCGATTCAGTTCGATGGCCGATTCAAGATCTCTTCCAAATGGTTTTTCGATGACAAGTCTGGTCCAACCGTCACTTCTGTTCAGCCCGGATTCCCCCAAACCCTCGATCGTACTCACGAACACTCCGGGCGGCAGGGCAAGATAAAACGACCGATTGCCCGGAAGTTCGTATTCCGACTCGAGCTGTTCGATATACTCCTTTATGCGTTTGTAGTCTGCTGGCGATGCATCCCCGATAGTTTGATAGTGCAGACATGAATCACACCATTGCTTTGCGTCTTTCGATTCCGGTACAAACTCTTCCAGGGCTGTCCGAGCACGTTCCCTGTACTGTTCGTTTGAGATGTCTTTCTCCCTTGCGATAGCAAGAACCTTATACTTCGGGCCCATACGATCCTGCTCTCCTAACCGGAAGATGGAGGGCAACAGTTTTCTTCGCATCAGGTCCCCGGTCCCCCCGAAAACGACGAAAACATGTGGGTCTACGTGGGATTCCGTAATCATGAGTTCTCGCGATGGATTTTATGACCGCCGAATTGATTCCGCATTGCGGACAAGAGGCGATCTGCAAACGATTCGTCGTCTCGGGATCGTAGTCTTGCGAGTAGCGCCAACGTGATAACGGGAGCCGGGACGTCCTGGTCGATTGCCTCGAAGACCGTCCATCTTCCCTCTCCGGAATCTGGAACAAATGGAGCAATGTCAGTCATCTCCGGATTCTCCTCTACTGCGTTGGCTATTAAATCCAGAAGCCACGAGCGAATAACAGATCCATGCTGCCAGATCGTACTAACCTGGTGCAGGTCGATTCCGAACTCCTCCTTGTGCTTCATTATCGAGTAGCCCTCGGCGTATGCCTGCATCAGTCCGTACTCGATTCCGTTATGAACCATCTTGACGTAGTGCCCGGACCCGCCTGGACCCACATGGCCCCAGCCTTTGTCTGGACCGGGTGCAAGCGTCTTGAGTGCATCTTGGACCAGGTGCACTGCTTCCTCGGTGCCGCCGACCATCATGCTGTATCCTTCCGTCAAACCCCACACGCCGCCACTCGTGCCTACATCAACGAAGTGTATGTCCTTTTTGCCCAGTTCCTTTCCGCGCTCGACGGATTCGTGATAGTTGCTGTTCCCGCCGTCGACGATGACATCGCCAGCATCAAGGACATCCGAAAGTGCAGCCACAGTCGCATCAGTAGGTTTACCAGCCGGGACCATGACCCAGACAGCTCGTGGCGCAGTCAGTTTAATTACCAGATCCTCCAGCGAATCCGCACCTGTCGCCCCTTTTTCAGTCGCGGACGCAATCGCGTCCGGGTTCAGGTCATAAACTACAACCTCATGTCCTCCTTTGATAAGTCTGGTGGTCATGTTGGCTCCCATTTTGCCGAGCCCGATCATTCCGATCTTCATATTGTGTATTATCTGCTGAGTTTGTGATGCTGGACGTTTTAGTGTCGTGTGGCGTTTTAGCCGTTACCAACGAATCCGATCCACTTACTAACGGCGGCAAATGTCGTCGTGAAGATACAGCTTAACTTGGAAATCATTAGAGACATGCTTGTTGATCAAACAGTAGCGATTATTGGTGCCGGCAACATCGGTCGATCGCTTATCGGAGGAATGTTGAAAGGTGAGGAATTTGAGGCCTCGCGTATTCGTGCCACAAGGCGCAATCCGACAGCATTACAGGAACTGCAGGACCAGTTCCCCGGCATTACCGTAATTAAAGACAACGTCGAGGCGGTGAAAGGCGCGTCGGTAATTGTCCTCGCGATAAAGCCACAGCATGTATGGTACGTTATCGAGGAAATCAAGGATGCCGTCAGCGATGATGCCATGATCGTATCTGTGCTCGCCGGGATAACAGCTGATAATCTCGAGGAAGCATTCGGGATGGAACTTGCCGTAATCCGCACGATGCCTAACACGCCGATGATCGTGGACGAGGGAGCAACCGCTATTTCGGGAGGAAGGCACGCGACTGCCGACCACCTTACGATTGCGAGGCAGATGTTTGAGGCAGTAGGCAAGGTCGAAGAAGTGCCGGAATACCTGATGGATGCCGTAACAGGTCTGTCGGGTAGTGGCCCTGCGTATGTCTACATGTTTATCGAAGCGCTAACTGACGGAGGAGTCAAGCAGGGAATCCCGCGGCCCCAGGCATTTCGCCTCGCAACCCAAACCGTTTTTGGCGCGGCGAAACTTGTAAATGATACCGGAAAACACCCGGCGATCCTCAGGGATGAAGTAACAACTCCCGGAGGAACGGCTATTGCAGCGGTAGCAAACCTGGAGTCGCACGGGCTACGTACGATGCTGATTAATGCGGTAGCGACGGCGACGAGCCGGTCCAAAGAACTGAGCGAGCTGAAGGGTAAGAAGTAGACAAGGCACTCGAATAATTTCGAAAAAGGCTGCTCCCGAGCGCAGTATTTTGCAGACGTTTTCTACACCAGGAAAACCCGGTGCGCATACAGTCCGTTACATTGGCCTCGCAAATTCCAGGTTTACAGAATGGGTGCAACGAGGTAGGCCGCAAAAACAAAAAGCCGGCAGCGTCAAAAACGTCTACCGGCTTTCCGTCTTCGGACATTACCGGAATAGAATCCTTTATCTGAAGTCCACGGTAACCCCAAATCGGAATGTAGTGCCATTGAATCCGAACTGGTTGACTTCCCAGGGCCACTTGAATCGACCACCAAGATCCGTTACGACGTCACCGCCAGTTTGAATAGGATCTGGATAAACGTTTAAAAGGTTATTCACAGTCGCTGTTATGCTAACCTGGTTCGTGACATCGTAACCAAGAATTACATCGGTTAGAACCTTACCGGCAAATGTCTGATCGAGGCTCGGGTTGACCGCATGCTGCCATGTGACCTCTCCGAAGTAGGTGTTATTCAGCGTGCCGGTAACTTTGCCGAAGTTGAATCGTGCGCTGACTGACGACTTGATTTTCGGTCGAGCCGTTGTTACGCGCGACTGCTCCTTCCTGTTAAAAATGTCATAGCCTGCATCTGCAAATACCATCGGCGCGGCGATCTGTCCCTGGATCTGGGTATCGTTGTAGTTAGATGCCCAAATTAAATCCAATGTCCCCGCCTCACCAAGAGCGACATCAACATAGTTAACAACGACATCAACGCCCTGTGTTTGCGTATCCATCGCGTTCACGAAGAATTTTATGCTCGTGACATCGAAGTCAACCAGAACATCTTCAACAGGGTTCGTCGAAGTGTCATCGCCATCAAACCCGATTTCACCCGTGAACAGGACGCGATCGTTCAAGGATATATTGTAGTAATCTGCTGATACCGAAAGCTGATCATTCAAACGATACGCTAAACCAGCCGTTACGCTGAAGGAGGTCTCGGCGTCCAGTCGTGGAACGCCAAGGCCGGTGATTACATCACTGACGTTGTTAAATGTACCTTGATTTGATACAGTACCGCCAGACACGAGCGTTTGAATATTACTTAGATATATCTGATGGAGAGAAGGTGCCCGAAACCCTGTGTTGACGGAGGCGCGAACAACCCCTTTGTTGTCGCCAATAAGTTGACGGGCAGAGACTTTCCATGAGAGATTACTGCCGAAATCCGAATAGTTTTCGAACCTCGCCGCGCCACCTACCAGGAATGTCTCCGTTGCATCGTAGTCAGCTGAAGCATACACACCGATGTTTGTGCGATTTTCAGTCAGGGCGTTGCCCGGCTGCAATCCAGGGAAAGACTGGGCTCCACTGCCTGTATATGACTCTTCCTGTCCGGCCTTTACATCGAAGGATTCTCTTCTTGCCTCGGAGCCGACAGAAACGGACAACTTATCTATCGTTTTCGAAACGTCCAGGTTACCAAGGAAATTTCCGAACGTATATGAGCCTGCATCGAATTCAGTCGGACTCGACGCTCCCAGATCTACGTTTATTGAATTACCGATCGTATAGTCAACGCTGTTCGTGCCACCGCTGACGCTAACATCTGCATTCCAGCCCTGTATATCCTGCCGCGTCCCCACCGTGCCGAAAGCGTCGAGAATGTCAGTTTCGAATGTCGGTTGGAAGCCGTCGTACGCTTCCCCGGATGGAGTCAGCAATCCGAAATCATCAGTGATCCAATACGGCGCGCGATATAAGGCAAAAGATTTTCCCCGTCGGAAGGTACCACCGCCGAACGCATACACTTCTCCCCCGCTGGTGGGCATGGAATAATTCGCCGTCAGGCTGCCTTTGTCATATTCGGGCTGTCCGACCATCATTCCGAGATCAGGATTACTCTGGATCCAGGAATTTGTACCGTCGACTCCAAAGAGATCATCGCGACCAGGTTCACCCGCTCTATTAGTATAATCCTGATGGTAAAAACTACCGGTGACGTTCAAGATTCCTCCTTCACCAACAGCAAAGCCTTTGTTGGCATCAGCAGCGTAGAATAGTCCGTCTCCTTCTATCGTTACTCCCGTCGTGGCAGATACTTCTCCTGTAAGGCGTTCCTTCAGAACGATGTTGACAACTCCGGCGATGGCATCGGAACCATAAATTGCAGAGGCTCCGTCACGAAGTACTTCTACCCGCTCGATTGCACTCGCAGGAATACTCTTCATGTCAACACCCACTTCTCCTTTACCAGGTGTGTCATTCACATAAACAAGCGCGCTCTGATTTTTTCGTTTTCCGTTTACCAGTACAAGTGTTCGTGAGGGTCCCATATTCCGTAGCTCGGACGGATCAAAATGTGCTGTTGCATCTGAGATTGTTTGATTGCTGGAATTATACGAGGGGACTCTAAAGTTGATCATCTGATCGACCGTCAACTGTCCACTGACGCTGAGTTCGGCGGCATTGATATTGTCAATCGGGACCATCGATGTCAACACAGTCCGGGGTTGACCTTTAGATCCGACAACGACCAGTTCGTCCAAATCAATGCCAGCGACTAATTGTATTGTCAGGGGGTCATCAGTCGTGACAGTGATATCGGTGGCTTGATAGCCAATACTGCTAATTCGAAGATCAACGGGTAAGCTTCCAACCCGAAGGACGAAGACGCCATCGAGGTCGGCTGCGGTTCCTCTGGCGCTGCCGCTAACAACAATAGTAGCCCCGATTATAGCCTGGCCTGTTTCGGCATCGGTGACCGTACCACGCAGTTCGACCTGAGCGGCTGCGGCCGGAATTAGGAGGAATACGAAAAAGGTCGCAAAAAGACGATAAATCATGGCGGTAGGAGTTTTCGCGATTGATGAGATGTCCAAATTATGAACATACAATTAAGATGCAGCCGGCAATTACGCGCGAATCCGCATGAATAGCAAGTGACGGATTCGGATTCACAGGAACGGTTCGGGGCGGAGGTAATTCCCGGGCGGCCGCATCCCGCCGTCTGACGGGTAATTAGACATTACAAAGCCCTGACGCACTCGTCTTTAGAGTGTTCTAAGGGAGAGCTGAAAACCAGGCTCCGAACGGGCGACCTCAATCCTGGCGCGTTTACCCATGCTGGGCGCGTTCCGACATGCAACGGACAACCCGAAAACGCAAAAAACGCCCTGAAGCACTTGTCTTCAGAGCGTTCTAAGGAGAGCGGAACACCGGGCTCGAACCGGCGACCTCAACCTTGGCAAGGTTGCGCTCTACCAACTGAGCTAGTTCCGCGAGGTCGTGCAATATAACCATCTTGACAAAAACATCCCGTCAAGATTTAGAATCGGCGTTAACCAGATTTGTCATCCGTGGTTCCGCCAAAGCCAAGGGGCGCTCTCTTTTTGACAGATCCTGCTTCACCCTCGACAGAAATCACAAACTCCTGCACATCGACGATCCCGCCAACCCGCCTCCAGAATTTCGTCGAACCGGATTGCGATGCGACCACGGCGGCCCGGAGAGCCTCAACTCCGTTATCTTGTCCCCAATCAGTAATACGTTGAACCATCTCTGTGCCTACCCCCTGACCACGCCGATCATTGACGACGTAGATTTCATTGACGTAGACCTCATCACGACCTTGATGGGTTGGTGGCAAACGCCAGAGTTGTGCCCTCCCGAATCCTATCACACTTTCATTTTGAGTAGCAACACAGATATAGCATCCTGAATCCCTCATTAAGGCCGGCAGATCAGCCATTATTCGATTCCGAGCATCACTTGACCGCGCGAAATGCGAATGGACAGAACCTATCTCATCCAGAAGAAGGCACCACATTCTGCATATGTCATTAACATCCGAGCGATGTGCTGTTCGAATCTCGAAATCTTGTTCGGTCATTGTGCGATATTCCTCACAGGATCAACACGAATCAGTCGTGGCGATTCGTGCCTTTATCCAATAAATTACGAATTCCCGGTCCTTCACAACGCGACTAAATAGACTTTACCGAACACCGATTTGGAACTTACAACAACACAATCAGCCATGTTAATTGATGGGAAGCAAATTGCTTCCGAAATTCGCTCCGAGATCAGAGATGAGACGACACAATGGGTCTCGGAAGGAAATCGTCCTCCCTACCTGGCAGTTGTGCTCGTCGGAGACGATCCGGCCTCGGCATCGTATGTGCGGGGAAAAGCGCGGGCCTGTCAGGAGTGCGGTATCGGCAGTGACACTATCGCCCTCGATTCTTCGACGTCGGAGAAAGAATTACTGGATCTTATCTCAAAACTGAACACCGATTCTGAAGTTGATGGGATTCTTGTTCAACTTCCTCTTCCATCGCAGATCGACGACCAGAAAGTTATAAGTGCAATCGACCCCTCAAAGGACGTTGACGGCTTTCATCCTGTGAACATAGGAAACGTCGTTCTTGGACGTCCTGGATTTACCCCAGCCACTCCGGCAGGCATCATGGAATTGCTTCGTCGTAGTGGAGTCGAGATCAGCGGAAAGAACGCCGTGGTGCTTGGACGAAGTAACATCGTCGGGAAGCCGGTTCTGAACCTGCTGCTTCAGAAAGGTACGGACGCGACTGTCACAATCTGTCATAGTCGAACCCGAAATCTGCCGGATGTTGTGCGCAATGCTGACATCATTATCGCGGCCATAGGTCGTGCACATTTCGTTACTAAAGACATGGTTAAGCCGGGCGCTGTTGTCATCGATGTTGGAATAAATCGCATTGATGACGATAGTCGCGAACGCGGCTATCGCCTTGTTGGAGATGTAGATTTCGACAATGTGGTCAGTGTTGCATCAAAAATTACGCCGGTGCCGGGAGGAGTCGGCCCGATGACGATTGCGATGCTCCTGAGGAATACACTTGACGCTGCCAGACGGAAAGCCTGATGTCCTGTGCCCGATGGATACCGATTCAACTGTTTACGCTTGTAGCGTTGACTATGATTATCTCCGCCAGCCAGTCAGCGGTTGGCCAGGTCAACGTTGAGCGTCTGAGAAAATCTGCTGATGGTGCCCATTTCGAGCTTGGCGCTGACTTTGCTTTTCGAAGTGGCAACTCTGAATACATTCAACTTGGAGTTGCAGGACGCTTCGACTATCTCTCCGGAAAGTCCCACATTTTCACTATTGGAAACGTTGGATACGCAGAGTCAAACGGCAGTGCTTACAAGAACAGAGCATTCATCCACCAGAGGTTTAATTATGCGTTTGCCCGCCTCGTCACAGGTGAGCTTTTCGGACAAATTGAGCAAGATGAATTTGTTCTGCTCCGACTTCGATTGCTTGGCGGTGCCGGAGTGCGTCTGCAGTTGATTGATGACGATGAGTACACGATCTATTTGGGAACGGGCTTGATGGTCGAACACGAGGAGCTCGACGAAAGCAGACTGGTAAGCCACCCTGCCGTAGTGACACCAATCCGTTCAACCAACTATCTGTCCATTCGCATAAGAATCAGCGGAAGCATGGATATACTCAATATCATTTACCTTCAGCCAAAGCTTACAGATCCGGCGGATATCAGAATCCTCAGTGACGGACGCCTTGTCTTCCACGTCAGCGAACATGTCTCATGGTCGAACAGTATCCTGGTACGACATGATGGTATCCCTCCAGCCAATTTGAAAACGACGGATGTTGACGTCAAAAGCGGTCTGACAATTCGGTTCTAATGAAGAAGAATTTTCTGGTATCTGTATTACTGACTCTTGTTTTTGCACCCGCATTCGCTCAGGAGTTTTCAGCCGACGAGGTTACGCAAGGTTATGCCGAATCGGGCGCCGACGTAACATTCATTTTTGATGCGGCAACCTACGGCATCGTTCAGGAAATTGATCGTGTTGTGGTAACCGGTTCGTTCAGCGACTGGGACCAGGACATGCAGGAGTCAGATCGGCAGCTGAATCGTGCGCCGGGATCGGACTTGTGGACCTTACGGATTGAGAATCCTGACTATTCTTTTCTCAGCCCGTCGGCACAATTCAAATTTAGAATTAACGCAGGAGAGTGGCTGGATCCGCCGGCTAACGCTACAAATGTTGCCGCCGGTAATCTGGTTTATCTTCAGGATGTACAACCTGTCCGTGCCAGCGCTGAACTGCACGGATCGCGCGCCGTATGGCTGACGGTGACGGGTGATCATCTCCGGTCTCTGGATCCATCATCTTATAAACTTATGGATGCTTCAGGCCGCTCGATTGCAATCATTCATGCAGCGCCCAATACTGCAACAGAGACGTTGCTTGTTCCGGCTGAAGAGCTCGATGTTCGAAGGGTTTACTACCTCGAAGTGGACTCGGTACCGGGTCGGGTACTGTGCAGCCGAGATGCATGGTTCAAAACACTCTATTCGGATAAGGTACTCGGTGCAGAAGCCGACTCCTCAGCCGGTCGAACCAGCTTTCGCATCTTCTCCCCACGGGCTGAGCGCGTAAGACTGTTTCTCTATGAAGGCCCGGATGACTCCGTTGATAATGCGCTGGACGTGATAGAACTTGTTCCCGATCGTGACGGTGTCTGGGAAGCTACGGTCGAGCGTGATCTGGCAGGGATCTATTACGACTTCACCGTACACGGCCCACCCGATCCGGGAAACTATTTTTACGAGACACATCCGGTACACATTAGCGATCCATACGCCCGGGCAAATGTCGATGCCTTTGGAAAGAGTCGTGTCATGTATCCAACGGTTCCCGCTGCCCCAATTGCTTCGGGTATCCCGCGAATCGAAGACGTCGTTGCATACGAAGTACACGTTCAGGATTTCACAGACAGGCTTCCTGTCGCGGACCGCCTCAAGGGTACGTTTCCAGCGATGGTAGAGAGCGGTCTGACCAATTCGCTTGGACACCCTATCGGACTCGACCACATCGTAGAACTAGGGATCAATACCGTTCACCTGATGCCCGTTCAGGAATACCTGCACTATCCGGATGATGAATGGCGCACTGCCTTCACCGATGATCCATACATGATCGAACAGGGTGTTGCCACGGAAAACTACCAGTGGGGATACCGGACGACACATGCGTTTGCAATCGAAAATCGATTTCGCGCGAAGGATACCGACTACGGATCCGAACGCGAACAATTCCGGGACCTGGTACAGGCGTTCCACGATGAAGGAATTGCGGTCATCATTGACATCATCCCCAATCATACGGGTGAAAACATGGATGGTCGGCACTACCTGTTTAATTTCAATGTGCTCGACAAACCATTCTACTACCGGACCAACAGCCAAATAGAGCACATCGGACCATTTGGAAATGAGATCAAGACCGAGAATCGGCCGATGGTTCAGCGATGGATCATTGACCAGTGTGTGAACTTGATTCGTGAATTCGGGATCGACGGCTTCCGAATAGACCTGGCCGGGCAGATAGACGAGCAAACTCTGATTGCCCTGCGCAAAGCCGTAGGAGACGACATCATAATTTATGGAGAGCCCTGGATTGCTCCGTCAGACCCGGATGTCGCTGCCAATCCCGACTGGGCATGGTATAAAGAGGACGCACCGATCACTTATTTCCAGGATGGAGCCCGGAATGCGTTTAAGGGTCCGGTGTCAAATCCGGTTGATCCCGTTATAGATAGAGGATTTGCGGGAGGCGACGGTTCCGTCAGAGATGAAACGATGCTCGGTCTCGCAAACAGATTTCCGGATGAGCGAGAGCCATCGAGGGGCATTAACTATCTGGACATCCATGACAACTGGGCGCTCGCTGACAGGTTTGCTATCAACGACTGGGATGGGCGACTCGGCGTTGAGGAAGAGCGGTTCAAGATTGCCGCCACATTACTGTTCACATCCCTCGGCCCCATTGTCCTTCATGGCGGCACCGAGTTCATGAGAAGCAAGGGTCACGCTCCCTTGGAAGAGATAGTTAAAACCACAGCCAGCGGCGATCTCTACTACCATGGCAAACGTGACACATATAATCTTCGGATTGCCAATCAGTTCGTATGGGAAAATATCGGGCGAACCCCATCCGACGGTGCAGCCAACGACTATGCCAATATGCTCGACTACTGGGAAGGTTTGGTCGATCTTCGAATGAGTGACAGTGGAAGTGTTTTCCGCGTTGGAGAGCGACAATCGGATGACTACTACCAGTGGATATTGCCGAGAGACACAAGCCTGCTGGGATACGTTGTTGACCGTAGCGTCATTGTTTTGATCAACGCCTCCGATACAACGGGTCGTTTCACGCTACCTGAACTTCAGGACGGCAACTGGAAGTTGGTAGCCAACGGCCAGTACGTCGATATCGAAAATGGAGTGGATGGTTCGTTCGGATCGATTTCGACTGGTGCGATGATAAATCTACCAGGAACCGTGGCTGCAATCTGGGTTCTTACGGACAGTGAATAGCGCTAGTGTTTAGCTTTCCCGAGTAAATCACGAGCCTGCTTCATCCAGTCGTCTTGCTCGATACGTTTTGGAAAGTAGTCGATCGAATCTGCAACCCAACGAATATCTTCGGTAGTCATTCCTGCTATCTGTTCCAATTTGTAGATACCAATGTCGTTCAACGTCTGTTCGATGACGGGGCCGATTCCGAATATTTGCTTGAGGTCGTCTTTGCGAACCGGCGCTTGGTCTAGTAAAAACTCAGGTTGCTCAGGTTTACGATTCGCAGTCTTCTTTTCGATTGCAGGTTCAGTTGGCAGTGGATGCGATTCTGCGGTCGTGCCGGGTGCCGCGAGGTTCGCCGACAACGTTTCAAATTTCTTTTTCAGAATCTTATAGTCTGCATCAAGGACCGCGTATTTCCGCGTCCGCTCGGCGAGTTCATCACGCAGGCCCTTGTGCACGGCAGATGCCGGCCCTGTGGACAACACATCAGCATTACTGCGCGAACGGCTATGGGAATCCCTTGCACGTTCAACGTCTTTAATTTGGGCCTCCAGAGCATGGAGTTGAGACCTTGCAATCTCTGTCTGCTCTCGCATTGTAGACGCCTCACTGCGAGCTTGGGTCAGCATCTCTTCGAGCTCTTGAATTTCGGAATCTCGCTTTTGGACGAGTCGAGTGAGATCGCCAATTCTCGATCGCATATCGGATACCGGGGGGTCAGTTGACTCAGCCTGGCCCCGCGTAGATCCCATGGACTTCTCCATCGCAACGACCTGCTGATAAGCCTTTTCTGCGCGTAGTCGGTATTCAGCCGTCTCGCGAGCCTTAATTTCCAACTGCGATCTGTAATTCCCGGCTGATTCCTGAGAACTGCGGAGCTGTTGCCGCAGGTTATCTGCTTCGTGTCGAAATTTCTTAATTGTGGCGTCCTTGTCCTTGAAGCCGCTCAGGTCCATCTTCAGCGAAGCTATTTCGGCAACCTGTAGTTCACGCTTTCGTTCGGAGTTAGCAAGCATCTTCTTGTGATCAATTAGGTCCTCCTGACTACTGGCGAGTCTGGCCTTTATAGCCTCTCGTTTCGCTTCCGCATTTTCGACTCTATCTGCCGCCTCGTTAGTCGCGCTTCGAACTGCACTGAGGCTGCGTAGTCGCTGCAACAACCACCCTGCCGAAAAGCCAATAAGTAGCGCTACTATCAGATATGCTATTATTTGTAAAACCAGATATATCATAACTCATCTATCACGAGTTTAAACTCAATTCGCCTGTTCTCCGCCTTGCCATCGGCAGTATCGTTGTCGGCCACCGGATCGGCGGATCCCAGTCCTCTCGATCGAAGCCTGTCTGAATCAATTCCGTTTGATACCAGGCGACTGACTACCGATTCTGCTCTCTGCCGACTAAGGACCTGATTCGATTCCTCGTTGCCGGATGAATCCGTATGACCGACGACCTCAAAACTTGATTGTGGACAGCGGCGCAATGTTGCCGAGACTGCGTCAACAGACCGGATGCTATTTGGGATATCCAGTGTCGCCGAGCCGGAACTGAATTCGATCCGTTGTTCTCCCACTATTTTCAATACCTGATTCAGGCATTGCTCCTCGGAAAGATCTGAGGCAGTGCTCATCGTATCTACCACGACAGTGTAACTGGAATGCAAGGTCTGCCGCATTGTCGCGATAGCGCTGGTCGTACTTCTTGATGTCACACCGGGAACGATCTTGATATCAGTATCGACCACGGTGATTTCGGACGGACCAAGTTCTTTGCTGACCTCAATCAAATAGCGTACGGTATTTGGCCAGCCAAGATCGATGTCTCGCTCAATCAGGGCCGTTTCATCCGAAACCCGAAACCGGCCAAAGACCTGTTTCGCGTATTCCGTTAGAATCCCTTGTGTTCTTTCATCCGGGGCCACCCCTGTCAGAACAAGACGTCTACCAAGGTTGCGAAGTTGAAGACTACGCTCCTCTCCCATCACCGTCCGGTCGCTAAATTTGCGGATCGCCACAACTGAATCGAGGCGAGCGTGAAGTTTTTGGCGATCCTCAACATCAAGTACTGAGCCCCTGACGGTCACATCTCGACCGCTTATTGATGTCCGGACCATTCTGAAATCATTTTCGCCTATTGCGCGCTCCGTAGAATCCAGAACATCACGTTGGATGCGGGCAGGTTCTCGGAGGATTGCAATACACACAACCAGCGCGAACATGACGCACATTGTGATAATTACTGTTTGTTGATTTTGCACAGAAGCTGGTGAGACAGTGGGAAATATGGCTGTGATCGTCGATTTCGACTATTGCGTCTCAGCCTGTATACGACCTCGGTTTGATTCGGACATAAACGGGGTTGGTTAATTGTACGAAAAACAGTCGATAACAGTTAACAAGACTGCATCTTGTTTCGCACTGTTTATGGCTGTATTTGGTCTACTTAGGCGTAGGAGGCCCAACGACGATCGCCCTGCTGCCGAGCGCAGCAGCAAAGGTGGCTCTACACGCATTGATTCACGGCGTTTCCGTCGTGAACTCGCGTCATACATCGAGAACCTGTTGGCGAACCGTTTGATGATCTCGGCCTCTCAAGAGATCGCGTTCGAAGCGGAAGCACAAGCCCTAATGGAGTCAACCCATCAACTGTCTCCGGATGCGGACGAATCAGAGATATTCCACCTCTGGGATAGAATCAAGGAGCTTGCCTCAAGCCGCTCCAGAAACGAGAAGATATTTGCCGAGGGTCGCTTTTTCGAATACCAGCAGTTGCTTTTTGAGTTCTCCAAGATGATCCGCCAGATGGAAAGTGTACGTGAGGTTACTCTCAAGCAAGCTAGCCGGATTGCAAATGGGAAAGGTGATGTCGGAGACGATGACGTAGCCAGGATCAGGTCCCTTCTCGAGAAGGAAAATCGTGAACTGAGATCGTTTAACAGCGCGGTTTCAGACAGATTACAAGCACTTCGCCAGATACTGCTGGAAGATCGTAAACCGCCTGAGGTTGACAGTGAAACTCAATTGCTGGCGCAGGAGACATTTGATTCGTCTATCTCCAGATATATCCGCATCAGCAGCTGTACCAACGAAGTGTTACACCTTATTTCTTTCCAAATCGCGGACGCGACCAACATATCTGTTCTGGCACAGGCAGTGAGTCAGACTTTCAAAAGGCACGCCGACTGCAAAGGAAGGACTGACGACACGACAGTATCGGTTCTCACCCTGAATGTGAAGCATCGAAAATTGCTTGAGTTGGCACAGACAGTGTCGGAGTTTGTGACCTCAACAGATTTGCCGGCGCCGGCTGTGTTCCTCGCCAAGGGACGATTCGACGACACCCCCGGACTGCTACGGGAACGCCTTTCAAAAGTCGATTAATACAAGTCCATCACTTGCTGTAACCAGAACGGATTTAACACTCACCGTATGGTTACCTTTGGTGCATTGACAAACGAACCGATGCACAGCAGCAATGGACAAAGCTTCCCAGGATAGAAGTGTACTGCCTTGTGGTCATCCGTCCATGCAATCGATTGACGGATGTATTCTATGCGATGACAACGCATTTCACATGCCAGCCGAGGATTTTCTGAGATACGGAACGGCAGCACTCGAGTGGCTTAACTCGTATTACGCACACGTTGAGTCGCTACCTGTTGTGGCATCAGTCCAGCCGGGTGACATCCGAAATCTTCTACCGCCTACAGGGCCGGAGATTGGTGAGGCGTTCGAGAAGATTATGGCCGATATGGATCGTGTCATCCTGCCTGGCACTACCCACTGGCAATCTCCGAATTTCTACGCCTACTTTCCCAGCAATATTTCAGGACCCAGCATTCTGGCCGAACTACTCAGTGCTGGAATGAGCGTGCAGGGCATGCTTTGGAAAACGGGACCGGCGTGTACTGAGGTTGAGACTCACGTTCTCGATTGGCTCGTTTACGCGATGGATCTTCCCAAATCATTCCTTTCAACGGAGAGTGGCGGTGGAGTGATTCAGGACACTGCGTCAAGCGCAGTACTTTGTGCGGTCATTGCCGCCCGGGAGAAGGCTACAGATGGTGATTCGAATTCTAACGGCCTAATGACTCCTTTAGTCGCCTATGCGTCGTCAGAAACACATTCATCGGTAGAAAAAGCAATCCGAATCGCTGGTATTGGCAGCAAGAATTTTCGTGTGGTCGATGTCGATAAGAATTTTGCCATGCGGCCCGACCATCTCCAAAAAATGATTTCTGACGATAGAGTCGCGGGAAGGCAGCCCTTCTTCGTCTGCGCGACGGTTGGAACAACGTCATCGAATGCCGTAGATCCGGTCCGGCCGATCGGCGAAGTATGTCGACGCGAGAATGTATGGTTCCACGTCGATGCTGCAATGAGTGGCACCGTGGCTCTTTGTCCGGAGCATCGGTACCTCTTTGACGGTCTGGAGTACGCCGACAGTTACAATTTCAACCCGCATAAATGGATGATGACCAACTTTGATTGCAGCGTCCTTTACGTACAGCGAAAGTCCGATCTCATTGAATCGTTGAGTATTAACCCTGAATATCTTCATACCAAAGAGTATGCAACAGGATTGGCTGCGGACTACAGAGACTGGCAAGTGCCCCTCGGCAGACGATTCCGGGCCCTCAAACTCTGGTTCGTGCTCCGGTATTATGGCACCGAGGGTCTGAAGTATCACATCCGGTATCACATCGCCCTCACCAGGTTAATCCAGCACAAGGTCCAGGAAGATCCGGATTTCGAGGTTGTCGTCCCTGCCGTCCTGAACATGTTTTGCTTTAGACTTCGTAAAGGAAGATCAAAGACAGAAGCACTACTGGCCGCCATAAACGAAACGGGACGAGCCTATATGACGCATACGATTATCGGCGAGGATTATGTCATCCGATGGTGCGTGGGTCAAGCACAGACGCGCATGCGACATGTTCTTGAGACGTGGGACATTGTTCAGAGACTGAAGCAGCACATAGCCTGATTCGCAATAGAGATGCTCAGGCTTGCCGTAACCATCCTGTGAACTGTACCGTATCGAGCCTGTGGATAAAACGAGCTAATACGATGCGAAAGACACGAGTTTCGACATGGAAATCACGGTATAGGTATCTGGCATATGCGGCCACGGCCGCAGCCGCGATTATCCTGGGCACGCTGATCGTCTGATAACCAGCGAGTCCTGAAAAAGCCGTAGATTGAGAGGTGTCTAACGAAAAATGGCTCCTCAATGTCTGCAACGGTATACAAACTGATTCATCTGGTTGGCATTTTTGCCGTTTTGATAGCGGTTGGCGGAATATGCTTTCACGCCGCCGTTGGTGGCGCAAAATCAAATGAAAAGCACAGGTTAGCGACTCTTCTTCACGGAGTTGGATTGTTTCTCGTTCTGCTAGGAGGCTTCGGAATGCTCGCGAAACTGTCCATAAGCGTCGCCTCCGGATGGGTCCTTGTCAAACTTGCAATCTGGATAGCAATTGGCGCCCTCGTTGCCATCCCATACCGTAAACCGGATCAGGCAATCAATGTCGCGATGCTGACTCTGCTTCTCGCGATAGTCGCAGGCGTGCTTGCCCTCTACAAACCGTTCTAGACGCTTGTCGATATAGGTTTGCGTCGACTTTCAGTCAGTGCGAATTGACATCTCACGAGATACAAAAGCACTCGTAATCGAAGCGAGTGCTTCACAAATCTCTCGCCCGCGTCGCGCATCTGATTAGTATGCTCTTTCACCGCGGGCTCCAGGATCGACCGTGATCGCGCAACGGAAAACTGATTGAAGGAACGCCGGCTTGATCCTGGGTAATTTCTAATCGGTCTACCGGGTAGCGCAACTCATAGGTTCTCACAGCGATGATCGGTATGTTGGTTTATGGCAAAAAAGAAGACACGATCACTCCCCGTAATCGGTTGGCGCGAATGGGTTTCACTACCCGATCTCGGTGTCAAGCGGGTCAAAGCTAAGATTGACACCGGAGCGAGATCATCCAGTCTACACGCCTTCGAAGTTGAGACTTTTGACCGTGCAGGGATTGAAATGGTCAGATTCAAAATTCGGCCGGTTCAGAGAAGCAACAAGTCTGAAACGGAAGTCATTGCTCCCGTCCATGACAAACGGAACGTTCGCAGTTCAAGTGGCAAAGCCTCTGTTCGCGTTGTCATTAGAACGTCGGTCGAGATTATGGGCCGAACATGGCTTATCGATATGACCCTTGCCAACCGGGACGAAATGGGTTTTCGAATGCTACTTGGAAGAGAAGCTATCCGTAACCGACTTCTTGTAGACGCAGGTAAGTCGTTCCTCGGCGGCAAACCGAAAGTTATCAGGAAGGTTAAGTAGGCACCCGGAACCTTTAATCGATCAGAAGACAAAATCAATGAAGCTTGGAATCTTATCTCGCTCTATCAATTGCTACAGTACCAGGCGTTTGAAGGAGGCGGCCCTTGAGCGCGGGCATCGCGTCAAAGTATTGAACACTCTCAAGTTTTCAATTGGTCTTGAAAAGGGCACGCCAGATCTGTATTTCAGGTCAAAGAAATTGAGCACCTATGATGCCGTCCTCCCAAGGATTGGCGCATCGGTAACATACTACGGCACGGCGGTCGTCCGACAGTTCGAACAGATGGGCGTATACTGTGCAAACTCATCTGCCGGTATCGTCAACTCGCGAGACAAACTCCGCAGTCTGCAAATACTCAGTCGACACCACATCGGTATCCCCGAGACGGTGTTTGTCAAGGATAAATCGGATGTACTTCCGGCGATCGAGCGAGTCGGCGGTGCACCAGTCGTCATTAAGCTACTCGAAGGGACGCAGGGCGTAGGTGTAATTCTGGCCGACTCCGTTGCAATTGCGGCAGCAATCATTGAAACACTTCATAGCGCAAAGCAGAATGTGCTCATACAAAAGTTCGTCGCCGAGAGTAAGGGGCGGGACATTCGCGCATTCGTAGTCGGAGATGAAGTTGTGGCCGCAATGAGACGGGTCGCGCAAGGACAGGAATTTAGAAGCAATGTCCATCGAGGTGGCCTGACCGAATCAGTCGATTTGGACGATTCGTTTCGCGAGACCGCCGTCCGCTCGGCCCAGATAATGGGGCTTAAGATTGCGGGCGTAGACATGTTGGAATCACATGATGGACCTCAGGTCATGGAGGTCAACTCGTCGCCCGGGCTGGAAGGAATCGAAGGATGCACCGGATTTGATATTGCCGGCTCCATAGTAGACTACATTGCGGCCCAGATCAATTTTCCGGAAATCGATGTAAGACAGCGTTTATCTGTCACACGCGGTTACGGCGTTGCCGAGATTCAGGTGCCTTCAGGCTCTGCGTTCGTCGGTAAGACTATTGAACAAACCGGCCTCCGGGCAATTGATGTTTCGGTGCTCATGCTTCATCGCGGTCCTGTCGGAATACCGAATCCGCGACCGGATCGCATCCTCGAGGCTGGCGACCGATTGCTTTCGTTCGGAAAGCTTGAATCGATGCGCCACCTTGTTCCGGATAAGACCAAAAGGAAGAAAAAGCGTAGCAGCTGATTGCCGGTCGACGATGGGATGTCGATCAATCAGCAGAAACACGAGCCCGCAAGAACTCTTTAGACCAAACTTGAATAGTGAAGGCACGCCTGAAAAGACTTTCCATTGAATCGTGGACAAATACCCGGATTGAGCCCGGTGAGACACGCAACGTTCAACTGGCCGTTAGTCAGAACTATAGTGGAACAACTGTCCACATACCACTGCAGGTGCGTCGAAGCGACCAGGACGGCCCGGTAGTCTTCGTTACGGCTGCACTACACGGGGACGAGTTAAATGGTACAGGTGCAATCCGACACCTGCTTCGAGATCCTGAGATTCAGTTAGTACGTGGCAGCCTCATTCTTGTACCTGTCCTCAACATTCTAGCGTTGGAAAGTCGTTCCCGGTACATGCCAGATCGACGCGACCTTAATCGTTGCTTTCCCGGCTCTGCCTCGGGGAGTCTGGCGAGCAGAATGGCGTATTCCATTTTCCATGAAATTGTGGCCCGGTCAGACTTTGGAATCGATTTGCATACTGCATCCGTCAGACGAACCAACTTCCCAACCGTGCGAGGGACGATGGAAGATGAGAGTGTGGCAAAGCTTGCGCGTGCATTCGGCAGTGAAATAATAATCGACAAACCGGGTCCCAAGTCATCGCTGAGACGAGAGGCCTCGGCTAACCAGTGTCCGACCATCATAATGGAAGGCGGCGAAGTATGGAAGGTGGAACCGGCAATTGTTGATACTGCTGTCCTTGGTGTCAAGAACGTCTTGAAGTCGCTCGGGATGCTCGAAGGAAAACCGTTGCGACCCAACTGCCAGGTTGTAATAAGTAAAACCAGATGGATGAGAGCAGAGTTCGGCGGATTTCTGCAGTTCCATATTGCGCCGGGTGAGATCGTGGAGAAAGGCCAACCGCTTACGACAAACACGAGTCTTCTTGGAGATGAGCTTGGTGTTCTCGTTGCACCATTCGACGGAGTAATTATTGGCCTGACGACATTGCCGACAGTTAATCCCGGCGAACCAATATGTCATATTGGACGATTCCCGAAAGGCACCAATGCGCCAGAGATTCGGAGACTCAGGGATAGTCAATCTAATCTGGAAGAACGAGTTTCGGATGAACTGGCAACCAACCTGAGAGTTGTCGAACGAAAGCCAGGGCAGTAGCCGCATCTCCATGCCTGCAGGCCGCATTGACTTTCACCTCCCCTTTCCGGATCAAATCGGGCAGGACTAGCGTGGCCGTTACAATGCTGGACCCGGTCGCAAAGCTGGATCCAATGGAATTAGCGAAATCAAACTTGCGCCCCTTTTTTGCAGGGACGATTGAACGTGGCTGATACCACCTCGCAGCATAATAAAACACTGTAAGTAATCCCCGTTATACATTGTCTTCCATACTATTATTTTCTTTGAGATCATTTGTGATAACATGCCCAGGTGTCAGGCAATCATTTTCTTCAGCCATATTTGGCTGGACAAAGTGGGAACCCGTTGTTAGCGTTGATTGATGGCAGGCTACCCGCACAAATATTTCTTTGGACTGGTCCTTTTTCTGACGATCGGGCTTTCTCGTACAGGTCTGGCACAGGTTGTGGACACCGTCCCTTCCAGGAATGCAACTGCTGCCTCCATCGACACTGACATTGTTTTCACGCTGTCACAGGCGGTTGATGTCTCGACGATCGCCGACACGGTCGTGTATGCATGGGGTCGGTGGTCGGGACGGGCGCTTGGTACAGTTACGGTGCAGCAGAACGGTACCGAAATCCGTTTCTCTCCAGAGCGATCGTTTTTTTATGGTGAGATGGTAACGGTCCGGCTTCCGTCGACGCTACGCATGACCGATGGGTCGATGCTGTCAGGAGGCTATACGTTGCAGTTCTGGACCGGCCTCCTTTCCACTGGCGCTATTTTGTCGGAAGTCGGTCGCCGCAGTACGCGTGTATCTGGTGAGACGTTTATTCAGAGCTACGGTGCCTATTCGGGTGATCTCGATTCGGATGGAAGTGTTGATCTCATTGTCCCCAACGAGCGAACCAACGACATCCGGATTTTCAAGAACAACGGGGCCGGGGCATTTGTCGATCCAACCGTCGTGGTGTCATTGATCGACGGTAGTGCACCGAGTACTAACGAGGGAGCCGACTTTAATCGCGATGGTCGTATGGACTTCGCTGTTGGTAATTCGACTGGTAACCTGGTCAGCGTATTCACAGGCGATGGGACCGGCGGCTTTTCAAAGCAGGATACATATGCCACTGGGCTTGGTGTCCGGGGTCTGTGCACCGGAGATTTCAATGGTGATGGTTGGGAGGATATCGTGACTGCGAATCGGGCAGTCGGAAAGGTCTACCTCTTGATGAACTCCGGCGATGGAACGTTTGAAGATGCCGTCCAGCTGGAACCCGGCGGCAGCGGGGAGAGTGGCTGTGCTGTTGCTGATTATTCTGGTGATGGCATTGAAGACCTGTTCATAGGTAATCTATCAAGCCAGACGTTGACTGTAATGCGTGGCGACGGTAACGGTGGGTTCCTGACCGTGAATACCATCGACGTCAATGGCGATCCCTGGATGCTGGCGGCCGGTGACCTCAACGGTGACGGTATTCCGGATATTGTATCCGCTAATTCGAGCGGCCAGAATGTTAGCGTGACCCTTATGCAGGAGGATGGGCAATCACTTTCACACATTGAGTATTTCTCAGGATCCTTCCAGCTCGCGGTGGATCTCGGAGATTTCGATGGCGATGGCGACCTGGATGTTGTCACAAGCAACTTCTCTTCGCGCGACTTTACGTTCTGGGAGAATAAGGGCGATGGTATCCTCGACATTTATGAGACGTTTTCAACGACGGGTGCCGGATCCTGCATGATCTTGCATGACCGGGACGGGGACGGAGATCTGGATGCTACGGGTATTGATGAGTTGTCGGATGAACTAATCTTTTTCGAGAATCAGGTTGGAGTCACCGGTGTAGAGCCACGGGATGACGTGTTCAGGATTGTTGAGTTATTCCCGAATCCGGCGCATGATGAAGTGACGATTCGATACCGCACAAGAAGTACGATTCATGCGTCAGTGGTCGTTTTTGATAGTATCGGGCGCGAGGTAGCTCGGCTGATGGATGGTGCGATAGATAGTGGTGAGCGAGTCCACGTCTGGGATATATCAGATCTTCGGAGCGGCGTTTATTTTATACGGTCGAATGCGGCGGAAGTCGTTGCTTTTCGCACGCTTGTGATCGCGAAATAGAGAATTCTACTTCAGCTGCATAGTCTCGATCTTGCGAAATCGTTGAGGGGCCTGTGGTGGTGCCCATGTGTATAAAGCGATTTCGGTCAGGTTTACTTCGACTTCGGGAATCTCAAACTCGTGCCGCCATTCCGCGATTGCATAGACGTCCCCCTTGCTCAGACGTCGGTTTGGTCGGGCGATTGTGACATGAGGGACGACTCGCCCGTCGCGAGGCTTCTTGCCGACAGCACCCAGGATTTTTCTACGGTGTGTAGAAATAGTATTCGCAACGGAATCTCGACCCGTATCCAGCGTCAGTCCATATGCGGATGGGGTGCTGAAAGCTCCGAATGGTTTCAATTGATTGAAGGAAATGGTAACGGGCTCGAGTTTGAGGTTAGTCACCTTCTTCCATGCCTTGAGGGCTTTTCTCTGACTGACAGAGCCGAGAAACGCCATGGTGATGTGCAGGTCATCGGGATGATAGAGTCGGATTGACCCGGGTACATGATTTGCAGAAACCGGGCACCAGGAGTCTCCCTGAACGGGAAATCCGACAAACCAATTTGGCGTTTGACCCGGCATATGGTGATACTTGATTGTGAAGATATGTTGAACGAGGTTATAGATCCTGACATGTCAGGGTCTTAGCTCTCGTACTCCTGGCACAAATGCACAATGATTATGCTTATTGAAACACATAAACGCCGTTTTGGACTTGTAGTTGCCCTTTCAGTTTCGATTGTGGCATCGTCGTGCACTTATTCCGACGGAGCCGGTGATCAGCCGTCGACTACTAATGCAGCGACGCATCCGCAGACAGACGGTGAACGCGCAGTAGAATTATTCCAGGCCGGAGATCGACAGCTCCATGAGGCATGGTATGATAGTTCTCTCGTCAGTTATCGTGCTGCTGCGGAATTATTCGAGCTGAGCAAAGATTGGCGAGGTTTCGTGCGCGCCAGAATCGGTGAGGCCTCGGCCCTGGAGCGGTTGAGCCAATTTTCGGATGGGCTGAAAGTGGCAAGAGAGGCGGAAGAAGCCGCCAGAACACTTGTTGGCGATTCGCTGCTAGAAGCGCGTGCGAGGGACGGCCAGGCTGAGAATCTTATCCGGCTGGGCCGATACGATGAGGCAATGGAAGTTATCGAGTCTGCCCTTGAGATCAAGTATGGGATTGAACCAAACCTGTACGAGATAAGCAAATCTTTATTTTTAAAGGGATGGCTAACCCTCGAGCTAAGTAGGCCTGACTCCGCAATTAAGATTCTCAACGCATCAGGCAAAGACTTAGGTCAGGAAGACACTAAGGATTTGGCCTTACTTGCACGCACTTACAACACAATTGGCAACGCTTACAATTGGAGCAACGACTATGACCAAGCTATCAACTACCTCGAGCAGAGCCTGTCATTGAAGGAATTGATCTACTCTAAGACTCATCCGCAGATAGCATACGCGCTTGGAAACTTGAGTAATAACTATCGGCGCCTGGGGAAAGCTCGATTGGCGCTCGAAAACTACTCACGAGCATTGTCAATCTTTCTTTCAAGGACAGGTTATGCGCACTTTGATGTGGCAGTCGCACTTGGCAACATTGGACAACTATATATGGACATGGGCGAGATCGAGAAAGCCGAACTTGCAATCGAAAAATCATTGTCCATATTTCACCAATTAGTCGGGTTAGACCACACTTACGCTGCGACAGTACTCGGCCTTAAGGGAGAGCTCAAATATGTCAGTGGTGATTTCGCGGAGGCTATTGAATACCTCAATTCAGGTCTGTCGACGAAATACAAACTTACTTCAAGCTATGACTGGGGTCTTCAGACTTTAGTCTGTGAAGCAAAAGCCGCACTCGAAATGCAGGACGCGCTAGCTTGCATTGAGTTAGTTGTTGAGAATGTTGAAACCCTAAACGGCGAATCGGATTTCAAACTTGCCAACGCGTACCGAGCGTTAGGATCTATCGCATCTGGATTCGGTCGGCAGCACGTCGCAGAGCAGGCATTTGGACGTGCCATTAAAATTCTTGAACGAAGGCATGGCGACACACTTTTACTAACACGTGTGAGCTATGACTATTCTAAATTCTTGTTTCGATACGGAAGGTTTCAAGAATCAAAAGCTGTCTCAGATATCATTTTGAGCGGACCCTATGATGATGATAGTAATCTTGGGTCTTTGCATGTTCAGAAACTCACGTTCGATGCATTGCTCCAAAGAGCAGATGCGAAATTTGAACTTTTTAGACATAGAGCGGATTTCGAGTCGGGAATAAGTGCGATAAACGATTTCACTAGCGCGGCAGTAGTATCCAACGTGCGGACACGACATCGGAACCCAAACGTCGATTCGAACTATCTTCTACCTCGTAGTATTCCTGATAAACTGGCCTCGATTCTTCAGTTTGAATTGACCGAAACTCGGAGGTCGATAGAAATGATCTTTCGATACTGCGAACTATCTCGAAACCGTTCTATTCAACGAAGCGTCCTGAATCAGAATCTCCTGCTTAGTGAGTCGATTCCAGAGGTGCTGCTCGATTTAGAAGCCAAATTATCGGAAGAAATTCTATCTTTTTCGAATCGTCTCAAAATCTCATCAACCGACACAACAACAAACCGCTACCGGCGCCAGCTTATTTCCGCAACTCAGTCATATGATTCGCTGATTACCGTATTTGAGCAGGAATACCCGAAGTATTATCGCCTGAAACATAGCTCACAAACGGCTTCAATCGTAGATGTACAAAACCATCTTTCTGATCGGGAAGCTTTGATTGAATACGTCGTAGGGATCGACTCTACTTATGCTTTCGCAATAACTGCGAATTCTGTGA